>DASQZE010000103.1:0-9530 GCA_035638875.1 Longimicrobium sp. | reverse complement strand
GCACGGTGGCGCCGTTCTCCACCAGGTAGCGCACGAACGAGCGCGCCTGCTTGCGGAACTGGAAGGCGTCCGGGGCCAGGTAGCGCAGCGTGGTCACCGCGTCCACGAACACCCGCTGCGGCTTGAGATCCTGGATGGTCTTCACGATCTGCTGCGTGGTGGGGTCGCGCTCCACGTCGCCGGCCGAGAAGATGTCGTAGCTCTGGTTCTGCGCGAAGAACTCGCGCGTGGGGCTCAGGTCCAGAAAGGTGATTCCCGACAGGTCCAGCCCCTGCGACGCCGCGTCGTGCCGCAGCTGGGGCTCCGCCGATTCCAGCGTGATGAGCAGCGCCCGCTCGCCGTTGGCCGCGCCGGCCGCGAGAAAGTGCAGCCCCAGCGTGGTTTTGCCCGTGCCCGGCCCGCCCCGCACCAGGTACGCGCGCTCCTGGATCAAACCGCCGTGCAGTACCTCGTCCAGGCCGGTCAGCCCGGTAGGGTGCCGTGGGGTTTCGCTCAAGCGCGCCTCCGAAAGACGATGTTTGGATGATGGAACGCCGGGCCGCGGAGTTTCCGCGCCGCCCGGCGCGACCCTCTGTTGCAAAGGTGCGACCAACGTTCGGCCGCCTCGCGAGGCCCACCCGATTTTCGTGTGGGCCGACCTCGGTCCAGGCGGTTGAAACCGCGGCTGCAACTTCACGAAGTCCGCCTGCGCGGACTGCACGCTTGGGCCCGTGCCCGATGGCCGCGATCGCGCCGGGGCTCGCCCGTGCCCAACCTCCCCCAGGGTTTTTGGGGGGAGGTGCGAGCTTTAGCGAGCGGTGAGGGCGCCTCCCGGGCTTCGCCGCGCGCCGTGAATCCCGTATCCGCACCATTGCAGGGGTGCGCAAGATCACACCCCCAACGTCCGTCTTTGCAGGCACCCGCATTGGCAGACAATTTGCCCGGCCGTCCCGCATGGCGAACCCAAGGACGGCCCCCTACTGGCTGGACGGCGGCACGGAGTCGTGCGACCTGTGCGAGCACCCGCACGTGCTGCAGACGCAGCGCCGGTGCGCGGCGTGCGACCGCGCGGCATGCGAGCACTGCGTGACCGTGAATCGCGAGACCGGCGAGGTGCTCTGCCACGAGTGCCACCAGGCCGAGACGAAACGCGAGGACGGCTGATGGCGGCGCGCGCGATCTGGAAGGCCAGCATCTGCTTCGGCGCGGTGGACGTGCCGGTCAAGCTGTACTCCGCCGTGCAGGACCGTGCCGTGCACTTTCGGCTGCTCGATGCCAAGCGGCACGAGCCCGTCAAGCAGCACATGGTGGATTCGGACACGGGCACGGTCGTGGCTCCCGCCGACATCCGCCGCGCGTATCCCACCGCCGAGGGCGACATGGTGATCCTGGGCGAGGAAGATCTCGCCGGCGTCGTGCCCGAGCCGTCGCGCGAGATCCAGGTCACCCGCTTCGTGCCGCCGGAAGAGATCACGCACCAGTGGTACGACCGCCCGTACTTCCTGGGCCCCGACGCGCAGGACGAGGCCTACTTCGCCCTGGCCGCGGCGCTGCGCAAGCGCAACGTGGAGGGCGTGGCGCGCTGGACCATGCGCAGCAAGCAGTACGTGGGCGCGCTGCGGGCCGAGGGCGACTACCTGATGCTCATCACCCTGCGCCACGCGGGCGAAGTCGTGCCGGCCTCCGCGCTCCCGGCGCCCACCGGCCGCGCGCTGGACGACCGAGAGATCGCCATGGCCAAGCAGCTCGTGAAGGCGATGGAGGACCCGTTCGACATCACCCAGTACCACGACGAGTACCGCGAGCGCGTCGTCGAGCTGATGGAGGCCAGGGCGGCCGGCAAGGTGGTCAAGTTCCCCCGCGCGGCCATCCGCAAGACGGACGTGTCGCTGGCCGACGTGCTGGAGCAGAGCCTGGCCGCCACGGGCGAGACGGGCAAGGAGCGCAAGCGTGCCTGACAACGATGCGTTCGACGCCGAGCAGGAGCCCGTAACCCGGTCGTTCTGGTCGGGGACCATCACCTTTGGGCTGGTGAGCATTCCCGTGGCCCTGTACGCGGCCAACCGCTCCAACCGCGTGTCGCTGCGGATGGTTTCGCCCCAGGGCACGCCGCTCAATCGCCGCTACTTCACCACGCGCGACGACCGCGAGCTGGATGCGGACGAGATCGTGCGCGGCTACGAGATCGAGAAGGACCGCTTCGTCATCGCCGACGACGACGAGCTGGAGCGGCTGGCCCCCGAGCGCACGCGCGACATCGACCTGCGGCAGTTCGTGAAGGTGGATGAGATCGATCCCATGTACTTTGAGCGGGCGTACTACCTTACGCCCGCCGGGCAGTCCACCAAGGCGTACCGGCTGCTGGCGCAGGTGATGGAGGAGACTGGCCGCGCGGGGATCGCCACGTTCGTGATGCGCGCCAGGGAGTACCTGGTCGCAATCATGGCCGAGAACGGCATCCTGCGCGCCGAGACCCTGCGCTTTGCCGACGAGCTGCGCACCCCCGAAACGGTCGGCCTGCCGGAGCCTGCCGAGCCGTCCGCCGCCGCCGTGCGCACGATGGACCGCGAAATCGGCAAGCGGCTGGACGATGCGCTGGACCCCAGGGAGCTGGAGGACGATTCCGCCGAGCGCCTGCTGAAGGTGGTGCGGGCCAAGGAGCGCTCTGGCGAGGGCGTGGTGCACGTGGAGGAGCGCGAATCGGATGGTGAATCCGATATCATCGACCTGATGGAGATCCTCAAGCGCCGCCTGCAAGGCGAGCAGGAGGAAGCCGCCGGCACCGCCGCGGATTCGTCGGATGAGGATGATGCTCCTCGCCCCGCGCGCAAGACGGCGGCGAAGCAGGCCACGGCGAGAAAGCCGGCCGCGAAGAAGACGGGGGCGACGACGGCGACCGCGAAGAAGACCGCATCGACGTCGGCTACCGCCAAGAAGACCGCGTCGAAGAGGACTGCCTCGAAGACGGTGACCTCGAAGAAGACCGCCTCGAAGACGGCATCCAAGAAGCCGACGGCAAAAAAGCCTGCATCGAAGCGGACGGCGTCGAAAAGGGCCGCGTAGGGGGGCGAACCAGGAAGGCGGAGCGAAGAGGACCGGGGGCGACTCCGGTCCTCTTCGTTCGTGCAGGGCTTACGTGAGTGCCTCGTTCAGCAGCGCGGCCAGGCGGTAGCCGGCCAGTGCGATGCGCGGCTCGGCTGTGCGGAACGCGGCGCGCCGGTAGGTGCTTGGCGCCGGGTGGTTGCGAACCAGGGGAGCCCGGTAGACGCGGCGCTTCGCAATGCGGACGCTCGCCTGGGCCCACTGGCCCGGCTCCGTTTCGCCCATTTCGCTCGCGAACTTGTTGGGCGGGTGCCGCTGCATGACGGTCTGCGCGACGCGCGTGAGGTACGTGTCGGCGTGCTCGCCGGCAATCCAGCGGAAACCGGCCGTCACGCTTCCGTCCCAAAGCGCATGCAGGTTGTTGAACCTGCAGCCGTTGGGAGCCGGATCGATCAGGCAAAAGCGGTTGCCTCCGCCGTCGCCCGCTGGATCGCTCTCCGTGATGCGGCTGCTGGCGTGGAGCGGCTGGTGGATGTCACCGACCACGTGAAGCAGCCACGCGAGCGCCACGGCAGCCTTTTCCGCGTCCGTTCCAAGGAGATCCTGGCGGAGTTGCGGCATGTCGCGAAGCAGGTCGCCGTCGTCCGGGCGCTCGCTCGCCAGGATGGGGCTAAAGTCGGAGTTCTGCCGCCAGAACAGGTCGGTGAAGTGGCGGTCCCGCTTGTGGTACAACGTGCTCCGCGGATCGCCCGGCCGCACGTCATCCGGCCACGTGGCGCCCGCGATGAAGGCGTTGACCTGCTGCTGGGCGGAAAGCGAGCCCGCGCTGGGTCGCAACCGCGTATCCAGCGGGGCGCCGCGAAGGATCTGGACGGCTCGGTCGCGGGCCGCGGGGGTCATCTGCTCCCACGCGATGCGCGCGACGAGCCGGTGGCCGAAGTCGTCCCACGCGTACGCGGAGGGCGCGTGGAGGACGAGGAGCGCGGCGGCGGCGCAAAGGGACAGCTTGCGTGTCATGGACTTCCTCCGGGCAAAGGTGGGCGATTAAAACTCCGGCACTCATTGGATGGATCGCACGCGCACGATTCTCCGCGTGGATGCGGAGGGTGCTGCCGACCCAGATCAAGTGTGCGGCGCAGACTTTTCCGGCGCAAGCAAAATCGCCGGCGCCCACCCTGGCGCCACCGCCTCCACCCGCACCGGCACGCCGTTCAGCGCCGCGTTGCCGGTGAGCGCATCCACCCGCAGCTCGTCGGTCACGTCGTTGGCGCTGGCGCCGGGGTGTGCGGCAGCGACGCGCGTGCCGATCCCCGCGCGGCCGTGCCCAAAGCCGTGCGGCAGGCTCACCACGCCGGGCATCACCTCGTCGCTCAGCTCGGCGGGCACCTCCACGCTGCCGGCGCGCGAGCCCACGCGCACCCACCCGCCGGGCGCGATCCCCCGCGCGGCCGCGTCCGTAGGGTGCAGGAGCAGGGTGCAGCGGTCGCGGCCCTTCATCAGCCGCGGAACGTTGTGCATCCACGAGTTGTTGCTGCGCAGCTGCCGCCGTCCGATCAGCAGCAGGTCCAGCCCGTCCGCCGTCGCGGCCCCCGCGCGCGCCGCGTCCTCGTCCAGCCACGCGCGCAGGCGGGTGACGTCCTCCAGCAGGGGCGCGGGCGCGGCGTGGATCCGCTTGTCGCGCGTGAACAGTCGCCCCGGGAGCATGGGCTGCAGCGGGCCCAGGTCCATGCCGTGCGGGTGCCGCCGCAGCGTCCGCAGCGACAGCCCGCGCCCGAACGGGTTCCATCCGTCGCCGTACGGGCCCGTGCGCAGCCCCAGGTCCAGCATCCCGTGCGGCTTCAGGCCGGCCAGCGCCGCGTGCTTCAGGCGTGATTTGGCGCCGCGCTCCATCCGCCGCTGCAGCCCCAGGAAGATCTGCCAGTCGTGCAGGGCGCCCGCCGGGGCGGGGAAGAGCGCGGGGGAGTACTTCGCGGCGTTGCGGACGGCGAGCAGGTAGAACACCAGGTCGTAGTGGTCGTGCTCCAGCGGCGACGTGGGCGGCAGGATGAGATGCGCGTGGCGCGTGGTTTCGTTCAGGTAGAAGTCCACGGAGACCATGAAGTCCAGCCCGGCCAGCGCGCGGTCCAGCTGCGCGCCGTTGGGCGTGGAGAGCACGGGGTTGCCCGCCGAGGTCACCAGCGCGCGGATCTGCCCGGGGCCGGGCGTCAGCATCTCCTCCGCCAGCGTGGCCACGGGCAGCTCCCCGCCGAACTCCGGCAGCCCGCGCACCCGGCTCTTCCATCGGCCCAGGCCGCCGCGCCCCGTCTGCTTGAGCACGTCCACGGCGGCGCGCGTGAACATCGCACCACCCGGCCGGTCCAGGTTGCCCGTGACGAGGTTCAGCAGGTTGATCAGCCAGTGCGCCAGCCCGCCGAACGCCTGCGTGCTCACCCCGCATCGCCCGTAGCACACGGCGGACGGCGCCGCGGCAAACGCCCGCGCCAGGGCACGGATCTCGTCCGCCGCGATCCCCGTGGCGGACGCGGCGCGCTCCGGCGGAAAGTCGGCCGCGAGCACGCGGACGGCATCCAGCCCATCCGTGAAGTCCGCCAGCCGCCCGGGGTTTTCCAATTCTTCGCCGATGATGACGTGCAGCAGCGCGAGCAGCAGCAGCGCGTCGGTGCCGGGGCGGATGAAGTGATGCCGATCGGCCAGCGCGGCGGTCTCCGTGCGGCGCGGGTCGATGACGACCACGGTGCCGCCGCGCCGGCGGATGGCCTTGAGGCGCCCCGCGGCGTCCGGCGCGGACATCAGGCTGCCGTTGCTCACGGCCGGGTTGGCGCCCAGCACCAGGAAGAAGTCCGTGCGGTCCAGGTCCGGCACGGGGATGAGCAGCTGGTGGCCGAACATCAGGTACGCGGCCAGGTGGTGCGGCAGCTGGTCTACCGACGTTGCCGAGAAGCGGCTGCGCGTCCCCAGCGCGCGGACGAAGCCGGGCGCGTACAGCATGCTGCCGTAGTTGTGCACCGTGGGATTGCCCTGGTACACGGCCACGGCGTCGCGTCCGTGCGCGCGCTGCACGGATTGCAGGCGCTCGGCGGCCTCGTCCAGCGCCTCGTCCCAGCCGACGGGCTGCCACCCGGCCGGCGTGCGGCGCATGGGCTGGCGCAGGCGGTCGGGATCGGCGTGCACGTCGGCCAGCGCGGCGCCCTTGGGGCAGATGTGGCCGCGGCTGAACGGGTCGTCCGCGTCGCCGCGGATGGAGACGACGCGGCCCTCCTCCACCTGGAGCGCCAGGCCGCACATGGCCTCGCAGAGCGTGCAGGTGCGGAAGTGGGTCGTGGTCATGGGCGGGCGCGCCGGTGGGGGCTTGGCGCCGGGCCCGCGCACGCCGCGTGCGCGTCCGGCGCCTCCTGCTCAACCTTCGTCCCGTCTGGCCGCCGGCGCAAGGCGAGCCGCGTGGGTCAGCCCCTTGTGCTCGACGTGATCCTCTGCCGCGGGTGAAACGCGGACCTCCATGTCCCACTAATGGTTACGGCACAGCGGAATGTCCGGATCGGGGACGGCTCGCCGCCTTCCGCGAACGGTCCCCTGCGCGCATCCGTTGCCGAGCGCCGTTCTCCGAGCCACCTTGCACAGCGCCGCACATGATCCCGCCGTCGTCTTCCGCCGTGCCGAGTCCCCGCGCCACGATCTTGCCGCAACCCATCATGAGCAAGGTAAAAGTCCTCTTCTTCGCCGCCGATCCGCTTTCGGTAGACGGGAGCCGCATCCGTCTGCAATTGGATTCGGAAGCGCGGAAGATCAAGCACGAGCTGCTGATGGCCGGCCACCGTGACAGCGTGGACTTCGAGACGTGCTGGGCGACGCAGATCACGGATCTGCGGCAGGCTTTGAACCGGGTGAAGCCTGACGTCGTGCACTTCAGCGGACACGGAGGTGCCGAAGGCCTCGTGCTGGTTGGTGCAGATGGAAGGGGACCGCACCACGTCGGGGCTGCGGCACTCAAGCAGTTCTTTCAGGCGTACCGCGGGCAGATTCGCGTGGTCGTCCTGAACGCCTGCCATTCGCACGCGCAGGCGGAGGCGATCGCGGAAGCCGTGGGCTGCGCGATCGGCACGCCATCCAGCATCTCGGACAATGCTGCCGTTGCGTTCAGTGCCGCATTCTACAGTTCCATCGCGTTCGGGAATTCAGTGCTGGTCGCCTTCGACCAAGCCCGCGCGACGCTGAACATGGAGGACTTTGCGGAGGACGAGTGGCCGGTACTGGTCGCGCGGAAGGATGTGGATCCGTCAAAGCTGGTGTTGATCTCGCCGGACGATTCCGCGCTTCCCCTGACCCTCGTCCCCCCTTCTCCGCCCCCCTCCCGGCGCTTGGCGAAGCGCACGGCCGTGGTGACGGGGATCGCGCTGTCCTGCGGCGCCGCGTATCTCGGGTTCCGTCCCGATCCGGCATGCGCCACCGCGCGCGCGGTGCAGCGCGACGCGATCGCGGCAAGTTTTTCCGCGCAGGGGCAGGTGAGCCCGGTCAGCGCGCCCATCCGGGGTCCCAACGACCCCCTGGTGGGGCCGAAGGAGCTGGCCCAGGCCAGGCGCCTGCACAAGGCGGGGGACCACGCCGCCGATTTCATCCTCTTCCAGCAGGCCGCGGAAGACGGGAACGTGGAGGCGATGACGCACCTCGGGTTGGCGTACCTGCACGGGGAAGGGATTCCCGTTGATGATTCGTCAGGCGTCCAGTGGCTTCGCAAAGCCGCGAACGAAGGCGATCCGCGGGCCATGACGGAGTTGGGCAACGCGTATCTCAAGCGCCAGGGGGTAGGCCGAAACTCGGACTACCTGGCGAAGGATTGGTTTGAGAAAGCCGCGGCCAAGGACTATCCGGAAGCCATGCGCAACCTGGGCAACCTGTACCGCGAAGGCCGCGGCGTGCAGGCCGACGGCGTTGCCGCGCTGGATTGGTACGCCAAGGCCGCGCGCGCGGGGCTCGTCGATGCGATGGTGGATGCGGGATGGATGTACGAGCAGGGGATGTCAGTCCGCGCGGATGGCCGACAGGCGATGTGCTGGTACCAAGCCGCGGCGGACGCGGGATCGATTCGGGGCAAGGCCGCTGTCGGCATCGTGGACGAGAAGAACTTGAGCAAGGCGGACGACCGGGATTAATGACGGAAGCTTCATTCCGTCATGGCCCGCCGACCTTGAACGCCCGCCGGGTTGGAAGCTCAACCTGGTGGGCGTTGCTGTGTCCCGGTACTGTCCAGGGCGTTACGCGGTCCAGGTTCCAAGCAGGTTGAAGCCCAAGTCGAATACCATGATGGTGCCGTATTCGGTGCTGAACCTTCCACCGGAGACCGGTGGTGCCGTCCATCTCGTGACGAAGTAGAAGTTCCCGGCGCGAAAATACACCCATGGCGGCGATGGGTATGCAGATTCGCCGTTGCTGATGAACGAATTGAGTGCTCCGCAGGCGGTGCGGTCCCGCTCGAGTGCGTCCGTGAGAATCGTGATCATGGAGGCATTGAGCGCAGAGGTGTTCGTGGCCACCCTGCTGTCACCGGCTGGATCTCCGCTCAGGAACGCCTCGACATACGCTCGCCCTGGGGTCCCGGTGAACGTGATGCCCTGGTCCGTTTTGGCGGCCAAGTTGTCAGACGGGCACCGTCGGGTCGGCAACGTTACCTGCGCTGAAACGTTCGTTCCCGCGAGTGCAGCCAGCAACAGGCCGGTCAGGCAGCATGTGAGGCTCCGAGTCATATGGGTCTGCTCCTTCGATACGTCCAGTGAAGAGGGTAGGCTGAGCTTTCAATATCCGCAACGGTCGTACGGCTGGTCCTTGAGATCGTCCGCCCGCGAACGCGTACCAATCTGCCGCCCTGGGGCGCCTACCCCGTGACTGTACGGCGTCCGGCCAGTACCTTGCACGGGCTGGTGACCTCTTCGCCCGCAACCGCCGTCATCGCGCGCGGCGCGGGCAATCGTTCGTCACACTCGTCTCTCCGATCCATGGACCGGGTTCTCGCGGTAATCCTGGGTGGCGGCGCCGGCACGCGGCTGTTTCCGCTCACGGCCCAGCGCGCCAAGCCGGCCGTTCCCTTGGCCGGCAAGTACCGGCTGGTGGACGTGCCCATCTCCAACTGCATCAACTCCGGGCTCAACCGCATCTTCGTCGTCACGCAGTACAACTCGGCGAGCCTCAACGACCACATCGCCCGGTCGTACAACTTCGACCGGTTCCGGGGCGGGTTCGTGACGGTGCTGGCGGCGGAGCAGACGCCCACCTCCGGGCACTGGTACCAGGGCACGGCCGACGCGGTGCGCCAGAGCAACCTGCACATCCGCAGCTACGCGCACGAGCACGTCCTCATCCTGTCCGGCGACCAGCTGTACACGATGGACTACCGGCTCATGCTGGAGCACCACCTGCGCACCGGCGCCGACGTGACCGTGGCCGCCACCCCGGTGACCGCCGCCGACGCGCCGGGGTTCGGCATCCTCAAGACGGACGCGGAGCACCGCATCACGGAG
>DASQZE010000102.1:0-16487 GCA_035638875.1 Longimicrobium sp. | reverse complement strand
CCTCGCGACCTCCCCCAAAACCCCTGGGGGAGGTTGTACGGCGCGGCCTGAACGTTTTTCGGCTCCGCGGGTCGAATGGACTCAGCGCTCGTCCGGCGCGTGTACGGTGGCCCCGGTCGGAGGGTGGGCGCCGGGGGTGACGCCCAGCGCCTCGCCATCCGACCATCGCCAGCGGTACTCGGTGCCGTTCCAGTCCGCCGCGACGACCACGCCGTCCGCCATCCAGCACCCGCCGGTGAAGATGTCCGCGCCGCCCTGCTGCCACTGGATGCGCCCGTCAAGCCCCAGGCGCGAAATGCACAGCTCGCCGTGCACGAGCAGCGCATCCATCCCCGCGACCTCCACGAACCCGAACACGCAGGCGTCGTCCACGTCCGTCATCCACCGCGTATCCAGCGACGGCAGGGAAAGCGCGGCGACGTGATCCTGCATCGAGACGTACAGCGTACCGCCCCGCAGCGCCGTGGAGGTGGACGAGACGGCGGGACATCCCGCGTCGCAGAGCAGGACCGCGGACGCGACGGGCACCCCATCCACCCGCACCTCCACGCCCGTGGCCCGGCGCTGATGCGCGCCGACCACGATCTCGCGGCCGTAGCGATGAGCGTTCCGGGCCGAGCCGGACTCGTACGCGGGGTCGCTCCAGAACTCCACCTCCAGCGCGCCGTCACCCACCGTGAACGCGTCCAGGCGGCTGCTACCGGTCATCCTTGTCCTTGATCAGCAGCGACAGGAACCATGTCGCCAGGCTGATCACCACCGCGCCAATGAGGGCGGAGACGAAGTCGCGCACGTGAAAGCCGTACCCGAAGTGCGCGGCGATGAAGCTGGTGAGGTACAGCATCAGCGCGTTGATGACGAACAGCGCCAATCCCAGCGTGAGCACGATCAGCCCGCACGCCAGCCCCTTGATGATGGGCCGCACGACGGCGTTCACCAGCCCAAAGATGAGTGCCACGACGAACAGCGTCTCGATGCGGCCGTCGTACTCCAGCCCGGGGAGCAGGTACACGGCCAGCCCCACCGCGACGGCGGAGGCGATCCAGCGGAGGATGAGCTTCACGGGAGTACTCGGGATGCGGGTGGATTCGCGACCGGCTGCTGTCTGGATGATACGCCGCGGCGGGTGGAAAGGTGTCGGAGGACGGCGCGCGGGGAAAGTACCGGGGTGGATCGGGCGGGTTGAGCGGGCCTCCCGCACGGGCGGAGTGCCCCTCCCCCCCCGGCCCCCTCCCCGCTCGTTCCTCGCGGAGAGGGGGAGATCTTCGAGGGGGGTGGGGGGCTCCGGGGCGAGCGGCTGAAGCCGCCGCAACGACCGCGGAAAGCCCCACGATACTGCCGTGGGGCTTCACCTGCCAAACCCCGCCCCGGTGCACAGCCCCGCCCGTGCACGAGCTGTCGGCGAAGGCCGACATTGCGGTTTCATTGCCGCGATTTCAATCGCCGGGGGCTCGATGCCGGCCCCGGCCCCTGCCTCCACCGGACCCGACGAAACTCCGCCCGCCTCCACGGCACCCCCACCCCACCGGACCCGTCGGCGAAGGCCGACATCACGTTTTCGGTGCCGCGATTTCAATCGCCGGGGCTGGATGCCCGCCACTCCCAAGGCACTCTGCCCTACCGGACCCGACGGAACCCAGCCACCCCCACGGCACCCCCACCCCACCGGACCCGTCGGCGAAGGCCGACATCACGTTTTCGGTGCCGCGATTTCAATCGCCGGGGGCGGATGCCGGCGACCTGCCCCGGCACCACACCTCCCCGCGATCCGCCGAATCCCCGGGAACACGAAGGGCCGCCCCTCGCGAGGCGGCCCTTCGTCATTCATCCCGGACCAGCGGCTGGATCAGCCCACCAGCTCGGTGCCGGCAAAGAAGAACGCGATCTCGGCGGCGGCGGTCTCGTCGGCGTCGGAGCCGTGCACGGCGTTCTTGCCCTTGCTCTCCGCGTACAGCTTGCGGATGGTGCCGTCGGCGGCCTCGGCCGGGTCGGTGGCGCCGATGGTCTCGCGCCACTTGCCCACGGCGTTCTCCGCCTCCAGCGCCAGCACGACGGACGGGCCGCTGGACATGAACTCCACCAGCTCGCCGTAGAAGCCGCGCTCGGCGTGCACCTCGTAGAACTTCTGCGCCTGCGGCAGGCTGATCTGCGTCAGCTTCATCCCCAGGATGCGAAAGCCCGCCTGCTGGATGTGGGCGACGATCTTGCCGGCATTGCCCGCCAGCACGGCGTCGGGCTTGATCATGGCAAAGGTACGCGACATATCGATCTATTCCTCGTCTGTGAACGGTTCCAGGGGAGACGCGGCGAACCCGAACACCTTGCGCAGGATGTCGCCGCGGGTCAAAAAGCCGGTGAGCTGCCCCTCGTGGACGACGGGCAGCCGCTCGATGTCCTTGCTCACCAGCATGGACGTGACCTCCGCGAGCGCCTGCTCCTCGCTCACGCAGATCACGGAGCGCGACATCACGTCGCGCACGCGCACCTCGGCCCACGCGGACGCGCGGGCATCCGCCGGGCGCTGCACCTCGGGAAGAAAGTGGCGCAGCAGGTCGCGGTCCGTCACCATCCCCAGCACCTGCCGGTCCGGGCCCACCACGGGCACGGCCCGCAGCCGGTGCTGCGCGATCATGTCCAGCACCTCCTGCACGGGCGCGTCGGGCGACGTGCGGTACACCCGCTGCGTCATCACGTCGCGCACGCGCAGCCGCGGCTCGATGGTGATCTCGCGGATCTCCGGGATGTCCAGCACCTCCGCGGGCGAGCGCGCCGCCACCAGGCGGTCCACCACGGAGTCGTTGCGCAGCACGCGGGCCAGCGCCGCCACCGTCTGCAGGTACAGGTCCGCCGCGGAGAGCGGCGCCAGCACGAGCACCACGACCTGCGCCACGGCGCCCACGTGGTCCGGCGACTCGGGCAGCGGGCGCGACGCGATGCCCAGCGCCACCTGCAGCCGGTCCACCGCGTCCGTCCGCAGGTGCGGCAGGAGAACGCGGTCGCCCACGTGGATCAGGTCGCGCACCCGGCTCTCGCTGAACATGCGCTGCATCCGGTCGGGATGCGGCACGTCGCCGGTGCCCACCAGCGTCTGCGCCAGGTGGATGACGGCCTCGTACACCGACGTGGCGGGGAGCGGGGCGACGACGTGCTCCGAACGGAGGATCTCCGTCAGCCGCACCTCGCGCCCCGCCGGTTTGCCACCGCTCTGGCTCAAAGCCGTTCCTGGATGAGCGCCACGACGTCCAGCGGACGGACGGCGACCGCGATGCCGTTGTCGTTGAACGCCTGGATCTTTTCCTCCGCCGTGCCCGCCGAGCCGCTGATGATGGCGCCCGCGTGCCCCATGCGGCGCCCCGGAGGCGCCGTCTGGCCGGCGATGAAGCCCACGACGGGCTTGGTGACGTGGGCCTTGATGTAGGCCGCCGCCTCCTGCTCGTCCGTGCCGCCGATCTCGCCCAGCATGACGATGGCCTTGGTCTCCGGGTCCGCCTCGAACGCGGCCAGGCAGTCGATGAACGACGTGCCGCTCACGGGGTCGCCGCCAATGCCCACGCACGTCGTGGTGCCGATCCCCGCGCCCTTGAGCTTGTACACCACCTCGTAGGTCAGCGTCCCGCTCTTGGACACCAGGCCGACGGGGCCGGGCTGCGTGATGTGGCCGGGGATGATGCCCACCTTGCTCTTGCCGGCGGACAGGAGACCCGGGCAGTTGGCGCCGAGGAGACGGCCGCCCTTTTCCTTGACGTACGGGTACACGCGGGTCATGTCCAGCACGGGCACGCCCTCGGTAATGCAGACGATGAAGTCCACGCCGGCGTCGGCGGCCTCGAACATGGCGTCCGCGGCGAACGCGGGCGGCACGTAGATGACCGACGAGTTGGCGCCGGTGGCATCCATCGCCTCCTGCACCGTGTTGAAGATGGGCACGCTGCCCTCGAACGTCTGCCCGCCCTTGCCCGGCGTGACGCCCGCGACCACCTGCGTGCCGTACTCCATCATCTGCTTGGCGTGGAACGAGCCGTCGCGGCCCGTGATCCCCTGCACGATGAGCCTGGTGCTCTGATCGATGAAGATGCTCACTGGGCCTCCCCCTTTGCCAGCGCGACGGCCTTCTTGACGGCCTCGTCCATGTCGGTCATGGCCGTGAAGCCGGCCTCGGCCAGGATCTTGACCGCGATCTCCTCGTTGGTGCCCGTCAGGCGGATGACGATGGGCACCTTGATGTCGATCTGCTGGGTCGCCGTCACGATCCCGTTCGCCACGTCGTCCGTGCGGGTAATGCCGCCGAAGATGTTGAACAGGATGGCCTTTACCTGCGGGTCGGTGGTGATGATCTTGAGCGCGTTCACCACCTTTTCCGGGTTCGAAGAGCCGCCGATGTCCAGGAAGTTGGCCGGCTCGCCGCCGTAGTACTTCACCAGGTCCATGGTGGCCATGGCGAGCCCGGCGCCGTTCACCACGCAGCCCACGTCGCCGTCGAGCTTGATGAAGGTGAGGTTGGCCTCGCGGGCCTGCACCTCGGCGGGGTCCTCGGACGAGTCGTCGCGCAGCGCCTCGATCTCGGGGCGGCGAAAGAGCTCGTTGTCGTCGATGTTGAACTTGGCGTCGATGGCCTTGACGGTGCCGTCGGGCGTGGTGATCAGCGGGTTGATCTCGGCCAGCGAGGCGCCGGCCTCCACGAACGCCTTGTAGAGCTGCTCCAGGATCTTGGCGGCCGCGCGCTGCTGCTTGACGTCGGTGTACAGCTTGGTCGCCAGCATGTACGCCTGGTGCGGCAGAAAGCCGTAGCGCGTGTCGACGGCGAGCTTGGTGATCTTCTCGGGGTTGGTGTGGGCCACTTCCTCGATGTCGATGCCGCCGGCGGAGGAGACCATCCAGACCGGCGCCTTGCTCGCGCGGTCCATGATGATGCCCACGTACGCCTCGGTGGCGATCTCCTCGGCGGGGGCGATGAGCACCTTTTCCACCGGGAGGTCCTTGATGACCAGCCCCAGGATGGCCTGCGCCTTTTCGCGGGCTTCCTCGGGGGTGTTGGCCAGCTTTACGCCGCCCGCCTTGCCGCGGCCGCCGGTGTGCACCTGCGCCTTGACCACCACGGCGCCGCCCAGGCGGCGCGCGATTGCTTCGGCCTGCTCCGGCGTGGTGGCCACTTCGCCCATGGGGACCGGGATCCCCTGGGCGGCGAGCAGCTCCTTCGCCTGGTATTCGTGGATGTTCACGGACTGTCCCTGTTCGGGGTGATTCCTGCCCTGCCCAACGAAAGAGTGCGTGAGTGCGTAAGTGCGTCAGTGCGGTAGTGGGATCGTGGCGGCGCGCGGGATGTGCCCCCGGGCGCCGTTCACTCCCGCACTCACGCACTTCCGCACCAACGCACTTATTCCCTCACGATCTGCGTCCCCGCGCTTCCCGCAACCGCTTCCCTGCCCTGGTCCAGCCGCGCGATGACGGCCCGCGTGCCGCCGCGCCGCACGAAGTCCGCCGCGGCTTCCACCTTGGGGGCCATGCTCCCCTCGCCCAGCTGGCCGCCGGCCAGGAGCGCGTCGGCCTCGGCGACCGTCAGGCGCTCCACGGCGCGCTGCTCGGGCGTGCCGAAGCCCGTGTAGACACGGTCCACGTCCGTGAGGATCACCAGCACGTCCGCGCCGATGTCGCGGCCCAGGATGGCGGCCGCACGGTCCTTGTCCACCACGGCGTCGATCCCCTCGAGCCCCCACGTCTCGTGCACGTACACGGGGCATCCGCCGCCGCCGGCCGCGATAACCAGGTGGCCTTCGCGCACGAGCGACTGGATCATCTGCCGCTCCACGATCTCGGTGGGGCGCGGGCTGGGGACCACGCGGCGCCATCCCCCTTTCGTCTCCGCCACGGCACCGCCCAACTCGGCGGCCAGGGAGCGGGCCGTGGCCTCGTCCATGGTGCGGCCGATGGGCTTGGTGGGCCGCTGCAGCTCCGGGTCATCCGGGTCCACCAGCACCTGCGTGACCATCGTCACCACCTGCCGCTGCACGCCGCCGCGGCGCAGGGCGTTCTGCAGCGACTGCTGGATCATGTAGCCGATCCACCCCTCCGTCGACGCCACCAGCACGCCCAGCGGCAGCGGGGGAAGCAGCGCCCGCGACTGCTCGTTGCGGATGAGCTCGTTGCCCACCTGCGGCCCGTTGCCGTGCACGATGGCGATCTGCCACCCTTCGCGCGCCAGCTCCACCACCGCGCCCAGCGACTCCCGCGTGTGCTTGAACTGCTGGGTGATGGTGCCTTCTTCACCCGGTTGCGCCAGGGCGTTGCCGCCCAGCGCGATTACGACGGTCTTGCTCTGCACAAACCCTTCGGTGCAAGGGGCGACATTCTACGCGGGCCGCACAGGGGCGGCAAGCGCGTGAACAGCAGGAAACAGGGAACAGGGAATAGGGAATAGGGAATAGCCAGCAACGGCATCTCGCCCAGGCCCGATCGCGATGACGGGCTCCCTGCTCCCACGGGGCGCCCCTCCCCCCGGCCCCCTCCCCGCTCGTTCCTCGCGGAGAGGGGGAGAACTGCGTGCCGGCGAAACGCAGTCTCGTGATGGGCAAGCTTTACGGCGCCCGCTTCGCGGGGCCCCTCACCCCCCGGCCCCCTCTCCCGCAAACTGCGTGGGAGAGGGTGTACGAGCCTAAGCGAGGCCGGGTGAGGGCCCCACCCCGAGCCGCTCACCGCACTCCGCCCCGCCCCGATCCCCATCACTTTCGCACTTTCGCACTTTCGCACTTTCGCACTTTCGCACTTTCGCACTTTCGCACTCCCGCACTCCCGCACTGCCGTTCAGTGCCCGTCGCTGGCCCCGCTGATGCCCTCGCCGGCGAGCCAGCCTTCCATCTCGCCGCGGATCTCGGCCAGGCGCTCGGCCGTGCGCGCCTCGTAGCGGGCCACCAGCATGGGCTCCGTGTTGGACGCGCGGATCAAGCCCCAGCCGTCGCCGAAGAGCACGCGGGCGCCGTCCACGTCGATGACCTCGTGGCCCTTGCGAAAGTGCTCGGTGGCGCGGGCCACGATGGGGAACTTGGTCTCTTCCGTGGCCGGGTAGCGCAGCTCGGCCGTGGAGACGAACTGCGGGAACTCCGCCAGCCACTCGCTGAGCGGCCGTCCGCTGCGCGACACGATGTCGATGAGCAGCAGCGCACCGTACAGGGCGTCGTCGTACCCGTAGTAGTCGTCGCCGAACATGATGTGGCCGCTCAGCTCGCCGGACAGGAGCGCGTGCTCCTTCTTCATCCGCTCCTTGATGAGCGAGTGGCCCGTGGCGTTCATGATGGCCACGCCGCCCGCACCCTCGAACACTTCCGGCAGCTGCTGCGAGCACTTGACGTCGAACACGAGCTTCTGCCCCGCGCCGCGCTTCTGCAGCAGGTCCAGGCCGTACAGCAGCAGCAGCGTATCGCCGCGGACGATCTGCCCCTTGTCGTCGATGGCGCCGATGCGGTCGGCGTCGCCGTCGAACGCCACGCCCAGGTCCGCCCCCGTCTCCTTTACCTTGGCGATGATGTCGACGAGGTTCTTGTCCACCACCGGGTCGGGATGGTGGTTGGGGAACGTGCCGTCGGACTCGCAGAAGATGGGGATCACCGTCACGTTGGGCCCCAGCCCCTCGATCAAGCGCGTGGCGACGATGCTGCCCGTGCCGTTGCCGCAGTCCACCACGACCTTGATGGGGCGCTGGATGGTGAACTTGGACGCCAGCACCTGCACGTATTCGTCCAGCACCTCGCGGATCTCCACCTCGCCGTCGCCCGTCTCATAGTCCTGCGCCTCGATCATCTGGCGGATCTCCTGGATGGAGTCGCCAAAGATGGAGCGGCCGCCGAGCGTCATCTTGAACCCGTTGTACTGCGGCGGGTTGTGCGAGCCGGTAACCTGCAGGCCGCCGTCCAGCTCCCAGTGCGAGAACGCGAAGCTGTGCGCGGGGGTGGGCACGAGGCCCACGTCCACCACCTTGATGCCGGCGGCGACCATGCCGCGGCGCACGCCGGCGGCCAGCTCGTCGCTGGTGAGGCGGTTGTCGCGGCCCAGGGCCAGCACGGGCTGCACCTTGCCCAGGCGCCGGCGGGCCAGCGAGGCAAAGGCGCGGCCGATGTTCTCGGCCACCTCGGACGTCACGTCGGGCCCCACCACGCCGCGAATGTCGTACTGCCGGAAGATGTGCGGATTGAGCATCGGTCCTCGCGCTGCCGGTCTGCGGTCAGAAAAAGAAGGGGGCGTCCTCCGTTGTGCGGAGGACGCCCGGCACCTGCCTACAATTAGCGGTCCAGCAGCGTCGCGACGCACTCGATCTCCACCGCCACGTCGCGGGGAAGGCGGGCCACCTGCACGGTGCTGCGCGCCGGCTTGTGCTCGCCGAAGTGCCGCGCGTACACCTCGTTCATGGCCGCGAAGTCGTTCATGTCGCGCAGGAACACCGTCGTCTTGACCACGGTGGAAAGGTCCGCGCCGGCCTGCTGCAGGATGGCCTGCAGGTTTCGCATCACCTGCTCGGTCTGCACCGCGACGTCGCCCTCGACGATCTGCATGCTCACCGGGTCGAACGGCACCTGGCCGGCGGTGAAGACGAAGCCGTTGGCCACGATGGCCTGGCTGTAGGGGCCGATGGCGGCCGGCGCGTTGTCGGTGTGCACGGTCTGCATGGTGGGTCTCACCTGGTGTAAAGTGCAGGACGTGGCGGCCAGCGGAACGATGGCCGCCGTCATGATCGCGGCGATGGCGGTGCGCTTCATCGCGTGTTCCCCTGGATGGCGGTCCGGTGCGCGGGAGCGGGCTTCCTGCCGCGCGCCGAGGGCCCCCTCCCCCCGGTTCCCTCCCCGCTTCGCGGGCAGGAGGGGGAGAACTTCGGGCGTGGTGGGATGGATTGCGCCGGCAGCAGCCCGCCCCTCCCCCGGCCCCTCCCCGCTCGTTCCTCGCGGAGGGGGGAGAAAACCATCCTGTGCCCCAGCTCCATGCCGGCGTGGCACCCGCCCGAGACGGATAGTCCGCGCAGGCGGACTTCGCGAATTTCCAGCGGCGAATTCATTCGCTCCGGACGGGGCTCCGCTCACGGTCGGCGAACATCGCGCGGACCTCGTCGGGGGTCACGGTGGCGACGCCGGGTTTGCCGACCTCGATGCCGGCGGCGAGGTTCGCCAGCACGGCGGCTTCCTGGATCGTGGCGCCGGCGGCCAGGGACACGGCCAGGAACGCGGTCACCGTATCGCCCGCGCCGGAGACGTCGTAGACCTCGCGCGCCACCGTGGGCACGCGCAGGGTCTCGCCATCCTCCGAGCGCAGCGCCATCCCGTGCTCGCCCAGCGTCAGCAGCAGGTGCCGGGCGCCCACGCGGCCGCGCGCCTCCTCCAGCCACGCGTCGTCATCCGCGCGCAACGGCATGCCCAGCGCGCTGCTGAGCTCCACGGCGTTAGGCTTGAAGACCGTGGCCCCGCCGAACGCGAAGAAGTTGCGGAACTTGGGATCCACCACGCTGGGGATGCCCGCCGCCTGCGCTGCCTCGACCGCCGCGCGGATCACGGAGGGCACCAGCACGCCCTTGTTGTAGTCTTCCAGCACCAGCGCGTCGGCGGCGGCCACGGCGTCGCGCACGGCCTGCACCAGCTCGGCCTCGCAATCGCCCGACACGTCGTCGTCGCGCTCGCGATCGAAGCGCACCACCTGCTGGTGGCGGGCCACGACGCGCGTCTTGGTGGTCGTGGGCCGGTCGGTGAACTCCACCAGCCGCGGATGCACGGTGCCGCCTTCGAGCTTCGTCAGCTCGCCGCGGATCTGCAGGCCGGCGGCGTCGGCGCCCACGCATCCCACCAGCTCGCAGTCGGCGCCCAGGGCCACCACGTTGGCGGCCACGTTGGCCGCGCCGCCCAGCGCGACCCGCTCCTCGGCCACGTGCACCACCGGCACGGGCGCCTCGGGCGAGATGCGCGACACGGCGCCCACCAGGTAGACGTCCAGCATCAGGTCGCCCACCACCGCCACGCGCAGCCCCCGGCACCGCTCCAGGATCTCGTCCAGCCGCGCGCGTGTCAGACGCTCCATCCGCTTCCCGCTCCGTGCATGCCCGCCCGGCGCCGCCGCCGGAAAATGAGGCGCGCAATCTAGACGGGGCGGAGGGGGTGTGTCAAAGACGGCAGGGAATAGGTAATAGGGAATAGGGAATAGCGGGCAACTGCAACGGCGGGTTACAGGGGACAGGGGACAGGGGACAGGGGACAGGGGACGGCGGGCACGACGGAGGATCGGAATGGGGACGGTGCGGTGCGGGAAGGCGGCGGAGGGGCGGATCGAGGCGGCGGAGGTTGTGCCGAGTGGCCACCATCCGTCCGGAGCGGATGAATCCGCCGCTGGGAAGGCCAGAAGCCCCCGTCTCGGCTCGCTGCGCTTGCCGAACGGGGCTTCAACCGCAGCGACGGCGGATCAGCCGGGCGGGAGGGGCCGGGGGGACTCGGGAGTTCCCAAAGCGCGGGACGATTCCGGGGCTTCCAGTGCGGCGAGGCGCGCTTCGGCCAGGGCGAGCTCCACGGTGGCCGCCAGCTCGCGCGCGGTCAGGCCATCCGCACGGGAGACGGACAGCGTCAGCTCGTTCCCCTGCACCGCCGGAACGCTCTCCAACGTGCGCAGGCTGCGGGTCCGCAGTACCAGCACGCCACGCTTCAGCAGCTTGCGCCGGAAGGTCAGCGACTGCACTTCGGGCCAGGGGACGTGCACGGCGTGGATGTCATCCTCCTTTCGCGCCGAGCTGAAATCCCACTCGCTGCGCTTGAACTCCACCACGAGCCCGTCCGGCTCCGTCCGCAGCACGCCGCGTACGGTGACCATCGCCTCGTACGTGTCGGTCCAGAAACGGTTGGTGAACGGGATGGCAAGCGGTTCCATCGGCGCGGCAGTTCAGGGCGAGAGCATTCCAGCCAGCACGCAACGTAAAGGGTTCGACGCCGGTCCCGAAAGTCCACACTTTTGGCGGGTTTGGTGGGGTTGCCTTGTGGCGGATTCGGTGGGGTCGCCTCATGGCGGATCATGGATGCTGGTTGCGTGCATCAGGGCGGCGGCGTTACCCGTCCACGGATCGCTCCATCCCCCCGATCCCGCACCGCCATGTCCGATTCACAGCCCTTCATTCCGCTGGCCCATGCGCGCATCCCGGAAGACGAGATGCTGCGGCGGGCGCGCGACTTCTACGCGGAGATGAACCGGCGCCGGACCACGCGCCACTTTTCGGATGAGCCGGTGCCGCGCGAGCTGATCGAGCTGGCGGTGCGGACGGCGGGGACGGCGCCGTCGGGGGCGCACCAGCAGCCGTGGACGTTCGTCGTGGTGGCCGACCCGGAGCTCAAGCGGCGGATGCGCGAGGCGGCGGAAGAGGAGGAGCGCGTAAACTACGGGGGGCGGATGCCGCCGGAGTGGCTGTCCGCGCTGGCGCCGCTGGGCACGGACGCCGTCAAGGAGCACATCACGACGGCGCCATACGTGGTGGTGATGTTCCGCCACGTCCACGGCCTGAACGCGGACGGGAGCCGGCGCACGAACTACTACACGACGGAAAGCTGCGGCATCGCGGCGGGATTGTTCGTGGCGGCGCTGCACCGCATGGGGCTGGCCACGCTCACGCACACGCCGTCGCCCATGGGCTTTCTGGGCGCGCTGCTCAAGCGGCCGGAGAACGAAAAGGCGTTCCTGCTGATGCCCGTGGGCTATCCGGCCCCGGATGCCCGCGTCCCGAACCTGGGACGAAAGCCGCTGGAGGAGATCTCGGTGTGGTTCGAGGGGGCGAGCGAGGACTGAGGATTCATCCGGACGGCGTGGAAGCAACCTTCGACCACGGTAAGCCGCGTCCCCGGCGAATGAATTCGCGGCACCGAAAATGTGATGTCCGCCTTCGCGGACAGGTCCGGCACGGGCAAGTGCCGCGGCCGGTGGCGAGCATCGCGACAGGAAAGCGCGCACCGTGGCAGGGTGCGCGCCTTTTCTCATCATCCACTACCGCACTCACGCACTACCGCACTCACGCACTTTACCTCCAGTGCGGTCCCCGCTCGCGCTTGCCGATCTTGCCGATTTCGATGTGGCATTGCGTGAGGTCGCCGGACATGTCGGCCATGGTCTCGGTGACCTCGATGACGTTGCGCACGCCGTCGCCGTTGACCTGGGCCACGTAGCAGTCGCCGGCGCGAAAGAGCACGCGCTGCGCCTCTTCCAGCCGCTGGATGGCTTCCCAGACCAGGTCCCGGGCACGCTCCAGGTGCTCCGTCGGGTCGTGGGTCTGGTCTGGCATGCGGGGGGGCAGGGCGAGCGGGATAACGAAGGCCGCGGGCGCGGCGCGAGAAGGAGAGTATATCATCGTTCCAGCCCCGTGCGATACCCCACCCGTTTCCACGGGGGGACGCGGGATGCTCCCGGCACGGCGTGGGGCACGGGGCATGGGCCCGGCGCCGTCGCGGCGTCCCATCGTTGCACGCCATCGACGGCGCGCCTACCTTGCGGCATCCCGCCTTCGCGGTCGTGGACTGCGGGCACATCCTCCTCGCCCGTCCCCCACGCGCCTTCCTCCCCCGCGCCGATGAACACTCCGCACGGCCTCACCGCCACCTGCCGGGGCACCCGCGGCTCCATCCCGGCGCCGGGCCCGTCGACCGTGCGCTACGGCGGCAACACCAGCTGCCTGGACGTGCAGGCGGGCGGCCGCCGCTACGTGTTCGACGCGGGGACCGGGATCCGCGCGCTCAGCCGGAGCCTGCCGCCGGAGGAACCGGTGGAGGCGGAGCTGTTCCTGACGCACTTTCACTGGGACCACGTGCAGGGCTTTCCCTTCTGCGCGCAGCTCTACCACCCGGACGCCCGCGTCCGGGTGCACGGCCCGCCGCAGGACGGCGCGGGCGTGGCCGCCGTGCTGGCGGGGATCATGGCGCCCGCGTACTTCCCCGTGCCGCTGGACGCGCTGGCCGCGGGGGTGGATTTCGTGGACGTGGACGCCCTGCCCTGGACCGACGGCACGGCGCAGGTGGCCGCGCTGCGGATGTGCCATCCGGGGTTCACCTGCGGCTACCGGCTGGATGCGGACGGCGCCTCGCTGGCGTACGTGCCCGACAACGAGCTGGACGTGGCGGACCCCGCGCACTACCGGCGGATGGTGGAGTGGGCGGCGGGGGTGGACCTGCTGGTGCACGACGCCATGTGCCTGGACGACGAGTACGCACGCTACCGCGGCTGGGGGCACAGCCGCGTGAGCGATGCCGTGCGGCTGGCGGAGGACGCGGGCGCGCGGCGGCTCCTGCTCTTTCACCACGCCCCCGAGCGGTCGGACGACGCGCTGGACGCGATCGTGGGGGACGTGCGGCGCGGGCTGGTGGAGCGCGGGTCGGCGCTGCGGGTGGATGCGGCCGCCGAGGGCGAGACGATCACCCTGCGCGGGGGTGGCGCGTGAGCACCGCCGTGCCTCGATCCGACACGGCCGGGCCCCATCCGCCCCGCCCCGCGCGGACACCCCGCCCGCTGCTGCTGCATTCCCTCGCCTGGACGCCGCCCGCGCGGCTGGCCGCCGCGCTGCAGACGCGGCCCATCGGCGCGCTCGCGGACGTCGCCTCGCCCTCCTCACCCACCGTGCTGGTGCTGGACCGGGCGCTCGCGGCGGGGGTGGACGACCTGGAGGCGGCGCTGCGGGCGCTGCCGGACGCCGTCATCGTCGTCCCCGCGGACGAGGAGGCGGACGCGCTGGCACGGGGGAGCCAGCGCGTGCTGTCGATGCTGCCCCGAGGCGAGGAAGCGGCCGCGCGGGCCCTCCGCGGCGCCCTGCGGCTCTCCGCCGCGCGGCTGGCGCAGACGCGGCTGGAGCGCGAGCTGGCATCGGCGCGCAAGCAGCTGCGCGAGCTGGCCGGCGTGGGGATGGCGCTGATGACGGAACGCGATCCCGACCGCCTGCTGCGCACCATCCTCTCCAAGGCGCGGCAGCTCACCGGCAGCGACGCGGGGAGCCTGTACCTGGTGGAGGACGACGAGCACGGCGAGCCGCGCCTGTGCTTTGCGCTGTCGCAGAACGATTCCATCGACGCGCCCTTTCAGTCGTTCACCCTGCCGCTGGACACGACGAGCGTCGCCGGATACGCCGCCGTCACGGGCGAGACGCTGCGGGTGGCGGATGCGTACGACCTGCCGGCGGACGCGCCGTACCGGCTGAACCGCAGCTTCGACGAGCGCTTCGGCTACCGCACCTGCTCCATGCTGGTGGTGCCGATGGTGGACCACACCGGCACCGTGGTGGGGGTGCTGCAGCTCATCAACCACAAGCGCGACCGAGCCGCCCGCATCGACGGGCCGGAGGCGGCGCGTCGCTGGGTGGTGCCGTACCGCCCGCGGGAGATGGAGCTGGTGCAGGCGCTGGCCGGGCAGGCGGCCGTATCCATCGAGAACTCGCGGCTCTACCGGCAGGTGGAGAACCTGTTCGAGAGCTTTGTGAAGGCCGCCGTGGTGGCGGTAGACCAGCGCGACCCCGCCACGTCGGGCCACAGCGTCCGCGTGGCCACGCTAACCTGCGACCTGGCGGCGGCGCTGGAGCGCGGCGGGCGCGGGCCCTACGCCGGCACGCGCTTTACGCGCGAGCAGATGCGCGAGCTTCGCTACGCCTCGCTGCTGCACGACTTCGGCAAGGTGGGCGTGCGCGAGGAGGTGCTGGTAAAGCCCAAGAAGCTGCCGCCGCTGCTAATGGAGCGCGTGCAGGCGCGCTTCGCCTTCATCCGCCGCACGCTGGAGATGGAGCACTTTCGCGCCCGAGCCCTGGCCGCCGAGCGCGGGGAGCGGCTGGCGGACGCGGGGGTAGAGGCGCGAATGGCGGAGTTGGAGCGGGTGCGCGCGCTGGTGATGGCCGCCAACGAGCCCACCATCCTTCCCGAACGCGCCGCGGCGGAGCTGGACGGGCTGTCGCGGATCACCTTTGCGGGGCCGGACGGCACGCCGCTGCCCTACCTGACGGAGGAGGAGCTGGCCTACCTGCGCATCCCCAAGGGCTCGCTGACGGACGACGAGCGCCGGGAGATCGAGAGCCACGTGGAGCAGACGTACAACTTTCTTATCCAGATCCCGTGGACGGGCGACCTGCGCAACGTGGCCGCGATCGCGTACGGGCACCACGAAAAGCTGAACGGCCGCGGCTACCCGCGCGGCGTCGCCGAAGCCGGCATCCCTCCGCAGACGCGGATGATGACGGTGGCCGACATCTTCGACGCGCTGACGGCCAGCGACCGCCCGTACAAGCGCGCCGTCTCTCCGGAAAAGGCCATCGACATCCTGCACATGGAGGCGCGCGACGGGCTGCTGGACACCGACCTGGTGGAGACGATGGTGGAGAGCGGCGTGTACCGCCGCATCCTGGAGGTGGACTGGCGCGCGCTGTGATGCACGCGTGCTGACCGCCCCCGGCCCCCAGTGGCAAAACCTTCGGCATAGGGTCGCAAAGACCTGCTTTTCATGTGTTGGTACGCTCCGCTAGAATCGGTACGGCATGCCTGTTGCCCTCCTGCGTTGCATCTTAAACCAGGAGCATGTAGCAATGGCCGATCAAGGCAGCGGGTACAAGCACAGCGCCAGCGACAAGAAGCTGGACCAGTCCGCCGTATCAGCGGACGCCCAACGCAACCAGGCGGATGGTTCACCAGGCGCAGGCCACGACCCGCGCGAAATCAGCAAGCACGACGATGCCGGCAAGGACCGCCTGTTCGAGGCCCGCGAACAGCACGACCCCGCGGAGCGAGCCAGCGAGAAGGGCCGCCTCGCCAAGGATGTCGATCGTCACGATCATTCCGAGCCCGACCACGGTGTCGACGACGGGGGAAGCAGCGCCGATGCCCAGATCGTAGGCTAAGCGCGCGCTGTATCGCGGTTGGGCGGGACGTGTTATACCATGAAAACGAGGTCACTCTTCCCGCTGGGAAAGGTGACCTCGTTCTGCTTCATTCATAGCGGGCACCGCGCGGCGGACGCTCGCACCCGATTCGATTGGGTGGCGCCTGACTCCCAGGTGTGAGCGCCGAACGATACGAGGATCAGGGGTGCGGGGCCGCCGCCGCGCAAGCCTGTCGGCGGCAAGTCGCATGGTCAGGCCACGTTGGACTTATTGCAGCGGACGCCACTGGAGGTCAGCAATAGAACAGTGGAAGTGATGAATCACGCCACTTTCGTCGAGCCGCGTCTTCTCATATATGATCTTCTCAGGCTCGAATTTTACGGGACGAATTCTGCCGTGCCCTTGACGGCTGGCAACAGCTTCTTCAGCGCGGGCAGTGGAAACGATGATAAGACGGACATCTACACGATCAAAAGAATCGGGCGTTCCGTCAGTGTCATACTCCTCGATAGCCAGATAATCACCATCGGTGGTTGTGGCGTAATGCTCCGTGAAAAACCGTCCCCGAGTCGCCGACCGGCTCACCAGCCGCAGATTGAAGTAGAACAGATACATCTCTGCGCGGGGATGCGACCAAGTGGGTTGG
>DASQZE010000101.1:0-20182 GCA_035638875.1 Longimicrobium sp. | reverse complement strand
GCTGGGCCGCCTGCTGGACGCGCCCGCGCTGCGCGCGCGGCTGGGCGAGGGCGCCCAGCGCGCCGGCCAGCGCCTGCACGTCCGCGGGGGGAACGGTAATGCCGCTCTCCCCGTCGCGCGAGACGAAGGGCACGCCGCTGTCGATGCGGGTGTTCACCACGGGCAGCCCGGCCGCCATGGCCTCCAGCTGCACCAGCCCGAACGCCTCGCTGCGCGCCACGGCCGGCAGGGCGAACACGTCCGCCGCGTGGTAGTACGGCGCCAGCTCCGGCACGGCGCCCGCCAGCGTCACCCGTTCCGCCACGTTCAACTGCGCCGCGAGCGCCTGCAGCGGCGCCCGGAGCGGCCCGTCGCCCAGGATCACCAGGCGGCCGTCCACGGCCTGCATCGCGCGGATAAGGTAGTCGAAACCCTTGTAATACACCAGCCTACCCACCGCCAGCACCACCCGGGGGCCGTACCGTTCGCGCACCCGGGCCACCGCCTCCGCGTCCGCCGTTGCGAACGCCTCCGCGCGGATGCCGAAGGGCACGATGCGCACGCGGTCCCCGTGGGCGCGCAGCACGGGCGACGTGCGCGCGTAGTCCGGCGAGCTGGCCAGGATGGCGTCCGCGCCGCGGAGAAAGCGGTGCAGCACGGGCTCGAAGAGGGCGCCCAGCACCCGCTGGCGGATGATGTCGCTGTGGTAGGTGACCACGAGCGGTCCGCGCCGCCCGCTGGCCAGGTACGACAGCACGGCCGTGGGATTGGGGTGGTGGAAGTGCACCACCTCCGCGCCGGAGCGGCGGATGGCCCGCGCCATCCCCGGGTTCACGGACGCGGACGCCAGCGTGGCCACGGTGCCGATGCGCGTCACGGGCACGCCGTCCACCATCTCGCGCACGGTTTTCCGTCCGTCCGCGGAGACGAGCACCTCCACGTCCACGTCCGCCGCCAGCTCGCGGCACAGCGTCTCCACGTGGCTTTCCATCCCCCCGTGGTGCGGCGGATAGAACTTGCCCACGTGCAGCACGCGCAGCCGCCTCACCGCCCGCCTCCACAAAGAGAAGGAACAGCATTCTCACACGGAGGGAACAGGGGGAACGGAGGAACGGATCGATGTACTCCGTTCCCCTTGTTCCCTCCGTGTGAGACCAGTCCGTTGACGTTGCTCACGCTTCCTCGCCCGCCAGTACGCGCTCATAGACATCCGCGATCCCCTGCGCGTACGCGGCGAGGGTGTATCGCTCCGCGCGCCGCAAGGACCCGGCGCGGGCGGCCTCCCGTGCTTCGGGGGATGCGAGGCGATCGATTTCTTCGCGGAGGGCCTGCGTCCACGCGTCCGCATCGTCCCCCGCGATGTAGCGGAGGGCGCCGCCGCCCACCTCGCGCAGCACCGTGAGGTCCGACGCGAGCACGGGCGCGCCGCACGCCATCGCCTCCACCAGCGGCAGGCCGAATCCCTCGCGTTCCGATGGATTGACGACGAGCCGCGCGCGACGGTAGACGGCCGCGAGGGTGCGCCGGTCCAGGAAGGGCAGCTCGATGATGCGCGACTCGATTTCCAGCTCCGCCGCCCGCCGCCGCTGCGCGCCCGTCAGCGGCCCGCCGACGCGAACCAGGCGCAGGGACGCGTCCTCCGCGAGCGGCGCGAAGGCCTCCAGCAGCAGCGGGATGCGCTTGCGCGGCACCGTGCTCCCCACGTGCAGGACGTCCGTCGCGTCCGCCGACACGGGGCCGAGCAGGCGCGCGGCTTCCGCGTCCGCGGCGGGATCGGGGGCGGAGGCGAAGTCGGGGTGCGCGGGGAGCGGAACGGTGGTCACGCGGTCCGGCGGGAGCACGCCGTACGACAGCAGCTCGGCGTGCACGGCATCGCTGTCGCAGACGACGTGCGCCGCGGACTGCAGCCCGCCGAGCACGCGATGCATCATCCGCCGGAACCAGCGCGGCCGCGGATCGCGCACGGGCTCCAGCAGCGAGCGGAACGCATCCAGGTCGTGGCAGGTGACGACGGTGCGCTCCGCCGGCAGCACGCGGACGAGGTGCGCGTAGCTGTGGTCGACGACGTGGTACAGGCCGAACTCCCCCGCCCGCGCCCGCAGCCAGCGCGGATACGCCACGTGCCGGCCCAGCACCCGGTCCGCGTTGCGCGCGGGGCCCCGCCTGCCCAGCACCCGGCCGAACGGGCGCGGCATCCGCGGCCGCAGCAGGGTGGGCGCGTGCGGGGTGTGGGCGCGCAGGGCATCCATCAGCAGCTCCGCAGCCAGGTCCATGCTGGGCCACCCCTCTTCCGCGTAGTCGGCCACCACGCCGACGCTCAGCGTGGAGCGCACGTCATCCACACCTGGCTGTTCAGCAGCCGGCCCAGCACGGGGACGGGGGAAAAGCGCACGTCGCGCAGGTGAAAGCGGTGCTCCAGCCGCGCCGCCAGCTGCTTCCAGTTGAAGCCCTTGTGGCCGTGGTAGCGGTTGGGCGCGCCGTCCGGAAAGCGCGTCTCGTAGACGGGGCGGTCGATGCGCGTCTCCGCGCCGGCGAAGACCATGCGCGCCAATTCGCCGGCGGTGTGCCGCTCGCGGTCCTGGTAGCCGCTCACGCCGCGCAGCCCCGCCGCCGCGCGCGCGGCCGTCTTCACCAGCAGCGCCGGCCCCGTCTCCACCGGCACGCTCACAGTGACGACGCCGTCTGCCGAAACCAGCCGCCGCAGCTGCCCGATCACCCCCTCGGCGATCTCCGCCGTGCAGTGCTCCAGCACCTCCATGCACGTCACCACGCCGAATCCGCCGTCCGGGAGCGCGGGCACCTCGCCCGTGTGGATGAACCGCAGCCCGTCCCCCGCCCCGAACCGCCGGCGCGCGTCCTCCACCAGCGCCGGGTCGATCTCCGCGCCCACGGCGTCCGGAAAGCGATCGCGGACCAGGGCCAGGAAGGTGCCGTCGCCGCAGCCGTAGTCCAGCAGGCGCGCGCCGGCGTACGGCTGGACGATGCGCAGGGCCGTGCCGAAGCGGCGCGCGTGGCTCCACCCGATGAGCCCGCGCCCGAACAGTTGCTTGCGCGCGTACTCGCCCCCGCGCAGGGCGTCGGCGCTGGTGGGGGAGCCGCTCACGGGCGGCACGGGCGGCTCACTCGTGGCGCACGTCCATGTAGACGACGGGCATCAGCAGGGTGATGGCGTAGAACACGGCCACCCCGGCCACGATCAGCGTTCCGATGCTCATGGCGCCCACCATCACCCCCCAGGCCATGGGATCGGCGCTGCCGCCCAGCCGCGTGCCCAGCATGGGGTGCGTCATGGGAAAGCGGGTGCCGAAGATGGAGAACAGCACCGGCGCCATCAGCATCGCCAGGCCGCCCACCGTCGTAAGCGCCGTGCGCCGCAGGTCCGAGCGCGACAATCGCACGCGTGCGTTGGGCCGCTGCTTTCGGCGCTTGTAGACGAGCGTCCGCCGCACCAGCATCCACGCCACCAGCAGCCACCCGTAGATGACGGCTCCCAGCACCAGCGGCGCCAGCAGCGGGGCGCCCGCCACCCGCTCGGGGGTGAGCACCATCCCCACCACCACGGCGTTCACGGCCAGGCAGGCGACCCCGGCCCCGAGCGCAAAAGCTTCTTCCCGTTGCATCGTCCCTCGTAAAAAGCGCGGTAAACATGCTGCTCGTTGGGGTCATATTATGTCGCTTCCGCGCGGATGGGGAGATTCTTGTTTACGCGTGCGGGGAGCGGCGCGGAAACCTCACGCCGCGCGCCCCTCCACCAGGGCGCGGAAAAAGTCCAGGTGCCGGCGCGCCACCCCCGCCAGCGCGAACTCCGCCGCCACGCGATCGATGCCCCGCGCCGCGAGCTCCGCACGCCGTCCCGGATCCGCCAGCAGCGCGTCCAGGGCGCGGGACCAGGCAGGCACGTCCTCTTCCGGCGCGACCAGCCCCGCGTCGCCGATGACGTGCGGGATCTCGCCGCTGCCGCTGCCGATCACGGGAACGCCGCACGCCATGGCCTCCGTGAGCATCCTCCCCAGCTGCTCCATCCACCGCGGCGTCGTGCGGCTGGGCGCGCAGAGCAGGTTCATCGCGTTCAGGGAGCGCGGCACCTCCGCGTGCCCCACACCCGTGACGATGCGCACGCGGTCGCCGTGCCCGGCGGCCCACCCCCGCAGCGCGGATTCCATCGGCCCCCCGCCCACGAACAGGGCGCGCCAGGGATGCGCCGATCCATCCAGCGCCCGCATCATCGTCTCCAGCCCCTTCTCCGGGACGAAGCGGCCCAGGTAGCCGGCCACGGGCGGTCCCGCATCCGCCCATCCCAGCGACGCGCGCACTTCCGCGCCGGCCGCGGGGTCGGGGCGAAAGAGCGACGTGTCCACCCCGGGCGCGATGGTCCGGTGCGGGCGCGACGCGTAGCCGGGCCGGGCCGCGAGCGCGGCCTCCACCGTCCGGCCGAAGGCGATCCACCCCGCCGCGCGGCCCATGGCGAAGCGCTCCGTCCAGCGAAAGGGCGGCGGATAGCGCTTGGGCAGGTTCTGGAAGGTGGCGAAGACGAGCTTCGCCTCCGGCGGCGTCCATCCCGCCACCTGCGCCCCCGCCAGCACGAACGGCTCTTCCCAGCAGTGCACCACGTCCCACCCCCGGCGCAGCAGCGTGCGCAGGGCGCCGCCGTAGGTCATGGTGTGGATGCGCCCCGGCCCGCGCACGGGGATCGGCTCCACGCGCTCGCCGGGAAGGGGCTCCAGGCGGATGGGTCCCAGGTCGCCGGGAAAGGACGCGGGCGCGGCGGAGGTCACCTCCCACTCCCCCGCCCCCGCAGCCGCCATGGCCCGGGCCAGCGCGCGGTTGGTGCCCACCACGTACGAGTGCCCCAGGGTGAGCAGGCGCAGGGGCCGGCTCACGGCGCGTCCTTCGGCGCGGGAGAGGGGGGCGCGGGAGAGGGGGGCGGCGGCGGATGGTACGGCGGCGACGCGGCCAGCCGCCACCACTCGCGCATGGTCCGCCAGCGCACGGGGCGGCGCGTGCGGCGCAGTTCCGGCAGCGACGTGCCCACGGCGCGCAGGATGCGGCGGAACCCGCCGGGATCGTCGCCCCCCCAGCCGCGGCGCATGGGAAAGTAGCGCCACAGCCGCACGGGCACCGTGGCCAGCGCCAGCGGCAGCGGCTCGTTCAGCAGCGCCGTCAGCACGTCGTTGCGCACGGTGAGGTGCAGAAAGCGCTTCGCGTCGCGTCCGCCGGCATCCGCCAGGTGCGCCACGGGGTACGCGGGCAGGTAGACGATGCGGTGCCCCGCATCCAGCAGCCGCACGGACAATTCGCGCTCCTCGCCCATGATCTGCAGCACCTCGCGGTAGCCGCCCACGTCCAGCACCGCCTGCCGCCGCACCAGGTGGGCGAAGCCGATGAACGCCCGCACCAGCGACGGCTCCGTGGCCGCGGACGGCTGCGCCCCCGCCGGCAGCAGCGTACCCGCCGCGTCGGCCTGCGGATAGGCGATCACGGCCACGGACGGGTCCCGCTCCAGCACCGCCATCCCCGCGCGGACGGCGTCGACGGAGAGGAGGACGGCGTCGTCGTCCAGGTACAGGATCCACGGCGTGCGCGCCTCGCGGGCGATGCGGTTGCGCCCCGGCGTGGGCCCGGCGGGCGGATCGCAGCGCAGGACGGTGAGCCCCGGCGGCACATCGTTCCCCAGCTCCTCGCGCAGCCCGGGGTCCACGGGTACGTCCGAGCCGTCGTCCACCACGATCGTGCGGTCGATGACGTCCGCCGCGTGGCGCAGGGCACGCAGCCCGCGGAGCAGCGACCCGCGCCGGTTGCGCGTGCAGATGCCGACGGTGATCGGGCGGGCGGGATCGGCGGCGGAAGTCACCAGGAGCGGGGCGCGGGGGCGCGGGGAAACAGACGGATGGCGCGCGGCGAAGCATAGGCCGTCCACGCGCCCCCGCGCAACGCCCGCCCGGCCCGGCCGATCGGAATCCGCCGGGCCGCGACGCGGTGGAACTCCCTCCCCGCCACCGGGTGTACCATCGGGGCTGCGCACCCGCGCGGCGGACGGGCGGACACGGATGTGCAGAATCCGCCCGCCTCGCGCGTTTATCCTGCGGCCGGCGCGACGCGTGCGCCGGTGCCCGATCGGCCTCCCTCCCCCGCACCGCCGCCATGCCATGCGCCGCTGGCTCCTCCGCTCCATCGCCCCCGCCCTGCTGGCGCTCGCCGCCTGCGACGGCGGCACCGACGTCCCGGAACCCGCCGGCGGCGACTACACCGCCGTGCTGCAGTCGCCCAACGGCGCGGAAGCCGCCGCGCAGCTGGAGCTTTCCGGCGCGGGGATCGAGGACGTGCAGTCCTCCACCGCGTTCCTGTCCTCCAGCCCCATGAGCGGCGGGCGGCGCGTCGTGCTCGTCCGCCCGCAGGCGGGGACGCTGGAGTTCCGTGTGCGGATGGCGGAGGGGCAGGCGCCGCCGGACGTCCGCGTGGTGGAGGTGGCCGCGCCGGACGACGCCCTGCGCGCCTCGCTCTCCGGCTACCGCGTCACCTTTACGCGGGTGGCGGGCCCGTGAGGGCGCGGGGATGGACGCTGCTCGCCGCGGCGGGGGTGGCCGCGGCCGCGCTGGCGCCGGGGCGGGCGGCGGCGCAGGACGTGGAGATGCTGTCCCGCGCCTCCGGCCGCGCGCTGCCGCCGGCCTACTACGAGCAGGTCCGCCGCGACCCGGGCTTCTTCGAGCTGCGGCGGGGATGGTCGGCGCGGGCGGTGGGGGTGCAGCCGGGGTCCGGGGGCACGCTCCCGGCCGTGCTCCCCGTCCGCGGCAACCTGCGGATGGTGGTGGTGATGACGCTCTTCTCGGACTCGCCGGAGCCCACCGTGGCGGCCTCCGTGATCGAGCGGCAGTTGTTCGGCGACAACCCGCTGGGCAACCTGACCCAGTACTACCACGACATTAGCGGCGGGCGGGTGAACCTGACGGGAACCGTGACGCCGTGGGTGCGCACGGGGTTCACGGCCGTGCAGGCCACCGGCGCCTCCAACGGGCTGGGGACGGACAACCAGTTCGGCGCCTACCTGACGGACGCCGTGGCCCGGCTGGACCCCACCGTCAACTTTGGCCAGTACGACAACGACGGCCCCGACGGCGTGCCCAACAGCGGGGACGACGACGGGTACGTGGACGTGACCGTCTTCCAGTTCTCGGGGCCGGCGGGGTCGTGCGGCGGGCCGGGGATCTGGCCGCACCGCTCCGTGCTGCGCGCCCGCGCGGGGCAGCCGTACGCCACGGACGACCTGCGCCCCGGCGGCGACCCGGTGGTGGTGGACGACTACATCATCCAGAGCGCCGTGCACTGCGACGGCCAGCCCCAGGAGATCGCCACCATCGCGCACGAGACGGGGCACGCGTTCGGGCTGCCGGACTTCTACGACGCGACCGGGGGCCTGCTGCCGCAGCAGCGCCGCTGGGTGCTGGGATGCTGGACGCTGATGGCCGCCGGCGCGTGGGGGTGCGGCGACGGCTCCACCTTTGGCAAGGTATCCACGCCGTCGCACATGGGCGCCTACGAAAAGCTGGCGCTGGGATGGGTGCAGCGCACGCTGACGGAGCCGGGATGGCGGCGCGAGTACGTGCTGGACCCGGTGCAGGCGAGCCGGCGGGTGCTGCAGGTGCCCCTGCGCGGCGGGACGGAGTTCCTGCTGCTGGAGTACCGCCCGCGCGACGGGTTCGACCGGGCGCTGCCGGCGCCGGGGGTGCTGGTGTACCACGTGCAGCCGGACCTGGAGCTTCGCCCCTGCGCGAGCTGCTCGCGCATCTACCGGGTGGGGCTGCTGGAGGCGGATGGAAGCGGCGGCCTGCTGCGTACGGCGCTGGAGGGCGGCGACCGCGGCGTGGCGGGCGACGCGTTCGGCGGCACGCGCACGCTGGGCGACTTCACCACGCCGGCGCTGCGGCTGAACAGCGGCGCGCGCTCCAACGTGTTCCTGGAGATGGACGTTACGGGCGCGCAGGCGCGCGTTCGCGTCTCCACGCTGCCGGAGGTGACGCGCGAGCGGCTGCTCTCCCCCTTTCTGCAGGGCGGCGCGGAGCCCACGGCGGACGAGCGAGCGGCGCTGGACCTGTTTGGCAACCGCAACGGGCGCTACGACGTGGGCGACCTGAGCGCCTACGCCCGCAACCGGCCCGCCGTGCTCACGGGGGTGTGAGGGACGCGCCGCTGGCCGACCTGGGTTCCGTCCACCCCGTCCAGGGCACGACCTTCCGGCCAGGGCTGGCTTTACTGATCGCGATCGGGTGGATGATGTGCCTGGGCCGGCTTCCCCCCGTGCGGCCCTGTATCCTCTTCCGCAGAGGCGGGCAGGTACTCCCGTCCGCCCGATCCAGGGCACGAGGTTCCGGCCAGGGCTGGCTTTACTGATCGCGATCAGGTGGATGATGTACCTGGGCCGGCTTCCCGCCGTGCGGCCGGTAGCCTGTTCCACAGAGGCAGACAGGTACTGCCTCCGCCTGATCCACGGCACGAACTTCGGGCGAGGGCTGGCTTTACTGATCGCGATCAGGTGGATGATGTACCTGGGCCGGCTCCCCGCCGCGCGGCCGATATCCTGTTCCACAGAGACAGACAGGTACCGCCTCCGCCTGATCCACGGCACGAACTTCCGGCGAGGGCTGGCTTTTACTGATCGCGATCAGGTGGATGATGTGCCTGGGCCGGCTTCCCGCCGTGCGGCCGGTAGCCTGTCCTGCAAAAAAATTCTCATGCAGTCTCTTCGCCGGCAGCCGCTGCTCTACCAAGGATCTCTGGCCTCCTGCACGACCCATCCGGTCCGCGATCGGCCATCGCGTCACAGCGTTCCCACGCGAACGACCGTCGGCGGGGCCGGCCGAACGGGGTGATCGCCATCGTGACGGCCGGACGCGGATCGGACGGCGATCGGCAGGGTGCATCAGGCCCTTGGTAGAACGGCTGCTGCCGGGGCGGAGACGGGATCCGCGTTTTTCCGAAGAGGCAGGATCGTGGCGCCGGAGGCGGATGTCAGGCCTGGCACACATCCACCTGATCGCGATCGGTAAAAGTTTGCCCGTGCCGAGATCCGGCTAGTCTAACGACGCGGATATCCGCCCGGGTCAGTCGCTCCTGGACCGAGGCCTCGACGCAGGGACGACGGTCGGGAGATGCTTCAATGCACGCGAAAGGCCGCGCCCGGGTGGGGGCGCGGCCTTTTGCGTGGTCGCCCGCACGAGCGCCCGGTGGCGCTACGCGTAGGTGTTTGTGACGACCGCGCTCGCAACGATCTTGCCCTTGCGCACCAGGGCGTAGCCGGTCTGCTTGCCGACCTTCTTCCAGGTGTTGGACGGGTTGGCGAACGCCCACAGCTCGTCGCCCTCCTGCATTTGCCCGCGGAGCTTTTCCCACTCGCGGCGAATGCGCAGGCCCGCCATCTCCGGCAGCCCGCGGTGCTCCGCCGTGGGGCGGTTGCCCGCCCGCTCCGTCAGCCAGTCGTTGGGGATCTTCGCCATGCGTCGCGGCGGTGTCGGGAAGTGCTCAACCCTCGGTGGGCTCCGCCTGGGCGGCGACAGCCGGCGCGGCCGGCGTGCGCTGGTCGTCGCAGACCAGGTCGATGGCCTCCAGCAGCAGATCTTCGTTCAGGCGCGGATAAAAGCTGCGCGCGCGCTCCTCGATCTCGGTGCGGGTTGACCCCGGGCGCGATGCGCCGCGGATGGCCTGTACGCGCGCGTCGCGCAGGAGCTTTGCGGTCTGCGTCTCGCGGCGCAGTCGCGCCGCCGCCATCTCGCTTGCCAGATCCACTGACTCCACTGCTGCCTCCGGGATAAAGAAATCAACCTGCCGCTATAAGATAACACCCCGCGCCACCCCCCCGCCCTCCCACGCGGAAAGCCGCTCACGTGCCGCGCAGCCGCCCGCGTACCTCCCCAATGAGGCGCTTGATGGCGCCCCCCGTCACCGGGGACCGTTCCGCCTGGACCAGGAACGCCTCCACCGCGTCCCGGTTGGGCTGCAGGGCCGCCGCATCCACTTGCTTCAGCACACCAATCGTGTTGAACAGCCCGTCCGCATTCTGCAGGTTCTGCAGTCCATGCTCCAGAAGCGGGGGGATCATGCCGGGCCGGCTCCCCCACCCGTGAACCAGGTCGGCCGACGCTGCCACCCGGTCTTCGCGGTTTGCGCCGTACAGCCGCCGGATCAACTCGTCGCGCCGTGCGTCCAGCGCGCTGCGGGCCACCTGAGCGACTTCCGTATTGGTAGACGAGGCGGATACGACCCGCACCAGGTCGGGGCCATCCTCGGGGAGCGCGACGAGCACGGCCTTGATGGCCAGGTTTCGCTTTACGGAATCCTCGCCCGCCAGCGCCTCCATGAACGTGGCGACGAGCCCCGCCTGCCGCACACGGGCCTCAATGCGGGCCACGGCAAGATCGCTGTCGTGCGATTGCTGTGCGTTGGCTATTTGCGCTTGGCTGGATCTCGTGCTGTATTGCCAGCTGCCCCAGGCAATCGCCACGGGGATGAGCAGCGCTCCGATGATCTGCAGGATGTCCCAGACGTCCTTGCGCGACGTTTCCAGTTTGGCCAGCCGCTTTTCCAGCTGTTCCGTGGTATCCATTGAAGGGAAGTATGTGTGGGGGATGAAGGAGGGTGAAGCCGAAAGGGAGGTGCTATTGCTGCGAGCGGGCACGACGTCCCACAATGATCGTCTCATTTTCAACCGCCGTCCATCAAACATCCGTTCTCCGGCAAGGCGTGTGGCGCAAGCCCCACGGAACGGACCTGCACACGAGCTCATGCTCTACGACGACCAGGCCACACGATTCGACGATCGCGCGGGCATTCCGGCGGATGCGGCGGAGGCCGTCGCGGGCGAGCTGGCCGCGCTCGTCGGGATTGGGGACGGGTGGACGGTGCTGGACGTGGGGTGCGGAACGGGGAGCCTGAGCCTGCCGCTGCTGCGCCTGCCGCTCCGCTACGTGGGATTCGACCAGTCGGCGGCGATGCTGGAGGTGTTCCGCGCGCGGGCTGCGGAGGCGGGGCTCGCGGCGGAGCTGCACGCGGCGGATGGCAACGGGCGCTGGCCGGCGGAGGACGCAGGCGTTGACGTGGTGTTCTCCGCGCGGGCGCTGCACCACCTGGACCCCGCGCACGTCGTCGCGGAGGTGCGGCGGGTAACGCGGGCGGGCTGCGGATGGCTTGTGACCGGCCGCGTGCGCCGCCCGCCGGACTCGCCGAAGAGCTTGATGCGGCGGCAGATGCGGCGGATGCTGGAGGCGGAGGGCTTCGCGGGCCGCAGCCACGACGCCGGTGCGGACGCCGTATTCGCGACGTTGGAGGCGGATGGCGGGCGCCGTGCGGCGCCGCGGGTGGCGGCGCGCTGGACCGTACCGCACCGGCCGGCGGATTCCATCGCGTCGTGGGAGGGAAAAAGCGGCCTGGCGGGGCTGGAGGTGCCGCCGGAGGTCAAGTCGCGCGTGCTCAACGGATTGCGGGCGTGGGCACAGTCGGAGTACGGCGATCTGCAACGGGAGATGGAGCAGCCGGAGCAGTTCGAGCTTGCCGCGATCCGCCTGCGGGCGTACTAATATCCCCATCGCACTCCCGTTCTACGCCGCGATTCCCGGCGCACGCCCCACGCGCCGGCGGCACGTCCGACCTTCATCCCGCAGACTTGTTGATCCGCCGGCGCCGCGACGGTGCCCGGCCCCGGGGCGCATCCCACGGACGGGTTCGCGCACGGGCGGGTGCCGGTGCCGCGAGGCCGAATCTTTCGCGGGCGAGTAGATCCTTCGGTCGGCGCCAGGGTTCTGTGCACGGGACGGATCCGTTGGCGCCTCCCTCAGGAAATCGAACGCGGAGGCGGAAATCCGCCGGTGCACAGGTGTCCGCGGAGGCGGACAAGTGTGATGTTGTAGCCGCGATTTCAATCGCTCCCGACCGGCCGGGACCTCGATCGCCCCTTGGGCACGGCGAGAATCCATCGTTCGGGGGCCGCCGCGATTTCGATCGCTCCGGGCCGCACTCCGCCCAACGTGCACGACGCCGGCCCGATCATGCGCCCCGGGTGATGACGCCGTATCCGCCGGACGGCCCGGCAGTGCTCCACCCGATCATCCACATCCATCCCCTCCCCCACCCCGAATGCAGAACGAACTCCTGACGGCGCTGGGCCACTCGCTCGTCCACGGCAACCTCACGGACGAGGCGCTGCTGGCCCGCACGACCGAGCACCCCGTCGTGCAGATCCTCCCCACCGCCAACGTGGTCAAAGTGGGCGGACAGAGCTTCATCGACCGCGGGCGCGCCGCCGTGTTTCCCCTCGTCCAGGAGATCTCCGAGAACCTGGGCAAGCACAAGATGATCATCGGCACGGGCGCGGGGACGCGCGCGCGGCACGCCTACAGCGTGGGCATCGACCTGGGCATGCCCACGGGTGTGCTGAGCGTCCTCGGCACGTTCGTCAGCATGCAGAACGCGCGGATGCTGCACTACCTGCTGGCCAAGCACGGCATCCCCTTCATCGAGCCGGTGCAGTTCCCCCAGCTGCCGCTGTACCTGGAAGAGCGCGGCGCGGCCATCTTCTTCGGCATGCCGCCGTACACGTTCTGGCAGAAGAACCCGGAGATCGGCCGCATTCCCCCGCACCGCACGGACACGGGCTGCTTTCTGATCAGCGAGGTGTTCGGCGCGCGCTCCATGATCTACGTAAAGGACGAGGACGGGCTGTACACGGCCGATCCCAAGAAGGACCGGCACGCGAAGTTCATCCCGAAGATCAGCGTGAGCGAGCTGAACGCCCTGGACCTGGACGACGTCGTCGTCGAGCGCGCCGTGCTGGAGATCATGCCCAACGCCGAGAACCGCCGCAGCATCCAGATCATCAACGGGCTGGTGCCCGGCAACCTGACCCGCGCGCTCAACGGCGAGCCCGTCGGCACCATCATCACCGCGGACTGAGCCATGACCGACATTCTCAACGAGCCGCGGGCCGACAAGCGCCATCACGTGGATTCCATGCTGATGCGCGAAAGCCTGCTGGACAAGCAGGTGATGGCCTCCACGGAATCGCCCGTCGTCCGCATGCTCCCCAACGTGCACGTGGTGAAGATCGGCGGGCGCTCCATCATCGACGCGGGGCGCTCGTTGACCTACCCGGTGGTGGACGTCCTTGCCGACCTCCTCAAGACGGGCTCCAAGCTGATCCTGGGCGTGGGCGGCGGGGTGCGCAGCAGGCACGTGTTCTCCATCGGCATCGACCTGGGGCTACCCACGGGCGTGCTGGCGCAGGTTTCCGTGGCGGACGCGCTGGGCAACGCGCACATCCTGGGCACGCTGCTGTCGCCGTACGGCGTCGTCGCCATCCCGCCGGAGATCTTCGGGCACCTGCTGCCGCTCTTCATCCACTCCGCGCCGGGCGTCATCTTCAACGGCGTGCCGCCGTACTCGCTGTGGGAGCACCCGCCGCACATCGGCCGCATTCCGCCGCACCGCACGGACGCGGGCTGCCTGATCCTGGGCGAGTGCTTCGGCTGCGCGTCCGTCACGCTGGTCAAGGACGTGGACGGGCTGTACACGGAGGACCCGCGCGAGAACCCGTCGGCGTCGTTCATCGACAGCATCGGGGCGCGGGAGCTCAAGAAGCGCGCGCTCAAGTCGCTGCCCTTTGACGAGGTGCTGCCGGACATCCTTCTCAACGCGCGGCTGGTGAAGCAGTTCCAGGTAGTGAACGGGCGCGATCCCGATCGCATCGCGGCCGCCGTGCGCGGGGAGCATGCCGGGACCATCGTCTACGCCGACTGAGCCGGCGGTCCACGCGCGCGGCGTCGTCCGCTCGTTCGCGGGGGGCGTGCGCGCGCTGGACGGCATGGACCTGGACGTCCCGGCGGGCCAGCTGGTGGGGCTGATCGGGGCGAACGGGTCGGGAAAGAGCACGCTGCTGCGCGTGCTCTTCGGCGTGGTGCGGGCGGACGCCGGGACGGTGCGCGTGCTGGGGATGGACCCGCGCCGCGACGGGGCCGCCGTGCGCGCGCGGGCCGCGTACGCCGGGCAGGAGGCCGCGCTGGACGGGGAGATGACGGGACGCGAGACGCTGCACCTGTTCCACGCCCTGCGCGGATTGCCGGCATCCGGCCGGGCGCAGGTGATCGATGGCGTGGTGGATGGATACGGATTGGCGCCGTTCGTGGACCGGCGCGTGGGCACGTGGTCCGGCGGGCAGCGGCAGCGGCTGCACCTGGCACTGGAAGCGATGCATTCCCCCGCCCTGCTGCTGCTGGACGAACCGACCTCCAGCCTGGACCCCGACGGCCGGCGCGACCTGTGGCGGCGCGTGACGGCGTGGCGCGCCGAGGGGCGCACGATCCTGGTCGCCACGCACGACATGGCGGAGGTGGCCGCGCACTGCGACCGCGCGCTTCTGCTGCACGGCGGACGCGTGATCGCGGACGACGTGCCCGCGGCACTGGTCGCCACGCACGGCCGGGCGCGCGCCGTCGTGACGCTGGACCGCGATCCGGGCCCGGGCGAGGACGTGCACGGCATCGGCCAGGTGCTGGCGCGGCTGCCGGGCGTGATTGACGTCGGCGTCGCCGGGCGCACGGTGACGGTGTGGCGCGACGCGCTTCCGGCCGGTGTCGATCCCGTGCCGGACGTGCTGGCGTCGCTGGGATTCGCCGCCGTGGCGTACGCGCGGCATGCGCCGGACCTGGCGGACGCGTATTTTCGGCTCACGGGGCAGCCGTGGAGCGTGTCGGATGCGGGGGATGCCCCGCGCCGGGGTGGTGGAGGGGGTGGACGAGGTGGGGGCGGGGGACGAGGCGGAGGTGGTGGAGGTGGGAGAGGGCGGGGTGGCGGAGGGAGGCAGAGCGAATGAATTCGCCGCAACGACCACACGAAGTCCGCCTGCGCGGACTCGGTGCCGGGAGCCGCCTCTCGCGCGGGGAAGCGGGCATCCGCCGCAGGCACGCCGCCGGTGACGGACAGTCCGCGAAGGCGGACTTCGCGATTTTCCAGCGGCGAATTCATTCGCTCGGCTGGAGGCGGGGGTGAGCGCGCGGGCCAGCATCGCCGTGCAGACGGCGCGGCGGAGCTGGATCAAATCGCTGCGGCGGCCGGTGCCGCTGGCGTTCAGCTTCGTGCAGCCGCTGTGGTGGATGCTGATCTTCGGCTTCCTCTTTCACCGCTACGACCTGGGGCCGGGCTACTTCCGCATCCCGTACCTCACGTTCGTGCTGCCGGGCGTGTGCGTGATGACGGTGCTGTTCGGCGCGTCGCAGGCCGGCATCGACCTCGTGCGCGACCTGCAGACGGGGTTCGTGCAGCGGATGGTGCGATCGACCGCGCACCCGGGATGGATCCTGGGCGGCAAGCTAGCCGCGGACGTGGCGCGGCTGCTGGCGCAGGCACTGGTCGTCGGGCTGCTGGGACGGATGCTGGGCGCGCGGCTGTGGATCGACTGGGGCGCCGTTTTCTTCGCCGGCTTGGGGCTGGGGCTGTTCGCCGTGGCGTACGGCAGCCTGTCGTGCTGGATCGCGCTGCGTACACGCGCGCCGGAGAGCATGGCGGTGTTCATCCACGTTCTCAACATGCCGCTGCTGTTCACCAGCACGGCGCTCGTCCCCGCGCGGCAGATGCCCGGGTGGCTGGCCGCCGTGGCGCAGTGGAACCCCGTCACCCTCGTGGCGGACGCGCTGCGGCAGGGGCTGATCTTCGGGCGGATGGGGGACATCGGACGCATGCTCCCGCCGCTGCTGGTGCTGGCGGCACTGCTCTTTGCCCTCGCGCGGCACGCCATGGCGCGGGCGGGGGAGGAGTAATGCCGGACAGGGCGAAGTCCCGGCCGAGCGAATGAATTCGCCGCAACAACGACACGAAGTCCGCCTTCGCGGACTGTCCGTCACAGGCGATTTGCCGCGCGCGTCGCGCAGTTCCCGCAGGACCGCGCGGCGGTGCACGGGTTCGGCCGGTGCACGAGCCGTCGGCGAAGGCCGACATCACGTTTTCGGTGCCGCGACTTCAGTCGCCCGGGCACGGGCACCGCAACGAGCCGACGAAATGCATCGATGAAGATCATCATCCCCACCCTGCTCCTCCTGGTGCTCGCCGCGTGCGGGGGTGACAGGAGCGGCGGAGCGACTGCCGGAAAGGCGGATTCCGCGAGCGTCTCGGGCGAGATCCTCGTGTTCGCGGCCGCCAGCCTGCGCGAGGCCATGCAGGAGGCAGGCGCGGCCTTCGAGCAGAAATCCGGCGCGCGCGTCGTCTTCAACTTCGCGGGGAGCAACGACCTGGCGCACCAGATCGGCGCGTCGCGCGGGGTGGACCTGTTCCTGAGCGCCAGCGAGGGGTGGATGGACACGGTGCAGAACGCCGGCCGCCTCGTCCCCAGCACCCGCCGCGACCTGCTCTCCAACACGCTCGTGGTCATCGCCCACGCGCGCGACACGTCGGCCGTGGCAGAGCCGTGCGCCCTGGCCGCGCTCCCCTTTCGCACGCTCTCCATCGGCGACCCCGACGCGGTGCCGGCGGGGACGTACGCGCGCACGTGGATGCAGTCCGTGCAGTGCGGCGGCCGGCCCCTGTGGGACGCGGTGCAGGACCGCGTGGCGCCGGCGCCGGACGTGCGCGCGGCGGTGGGGCTGGTGCTGGCCGATCCGCGGGTGATCGGCATCGCCTACAAGACGGACCAGATCGCGTTCGCGGACCGCACGCGCGTGCTGTACGAGGTGCGCGACGGGCCGCCCATCCGCTACGTCCTGGCGCAGGTGGCGGAGGGCGACAATCCGTCCTCCGCGCAGGCGTTCTACGGCTTTCTCGCCGGGCCCGACGGCACGCTTCTCTTCCGCAAGCACGGCTTTACCCCGCTCCCCGTCCCCGCGCCGTGAGCGAGACGGCCATCCAGGCGCTGTGGTCCACCTTTCTGTGGGCCGCGCTTGCGACGCTCATCGTCATGGTGCCGGGGACGCTGATCGCGTGGGTGCTGGCGCGGCGCGAGTTCGCGGGCAAGCGCGTGGTATCCGCCCTGTTCAGCCTGCCGCTGGTGCTGCCGCCGACGGCCGTGGGCTACCTGCTGCTGCGCCTGTTCGCCGCGGACGGGCCGCTGGGGCGCGACACCCTGGGGCTGGACCTGGACGTGATCCTCACCTGGAAGGCCGTGGTCATCGCCTGCGCCGTGATGGCGACACCGCTGGTGGTGCGCACGGCGCGCGTGAGCTTCGAAGCCGTGGATCCGCGCTACGAGCAGATGGCGCGCACGCTGGGCCACGGCCGTGCGGCGACCTTTCTCCGCTTTACCCTTCCCCTCGCCTCGCGCGGGCTGCTGGCGGCGCTCATCCTGGGATTTACGCGCGCCGTGGGCGAGTTCGGCGCGACCATCATCCTGGCCGGCAACATCCCCGGCCGCACGCAGACGCTCGCGACGGCCATCTTCAGCGCGCAGCAGGCCGGCCGCGAGTCCGAGGCCAACGTGCTGCTGGTGATCGCGCTGGTGGCGGGCTTCGCGGCCGTGTACGCGACGGAGGTGTTGTCGTACCGGCACGCCGCCGCCCCGCGCGGATGATCCGGGGATGCGCATCGATCACGACGCGGGAGCGATGGGTGAGACGGGAGCGATGGGCAGGCGGGCGTCCGCAGCTGAATTGCCGATGGATGGCGCGGAGACCACGGGAGCGATTGAAATCGCGGCTGCAACTTCACACTGTCCGCCTCCGCGGACACCGGCGGCCGGCGAGAATCGGCGCGGGGGCGGCATGACCGAGGCGCTCGCCGTAAAGGTGCGGCTGCCGCTGGACCGCTTCAGCCTGGAGGTGGATTTCGCAACCACGCACCGGGTGACGGGGATCTTCGGGGTGTCGGGGTCGGGAAAGACGACGCTGCTGGAGACCATCGCGGGGCTGCGGCGGCGCGCGACGGGGCGCATCGCGCTGGGCGACCACGCGTGGCTGGACACGGAGCGGAAGGTGCGCATCCCGCCGGAGCAGCGCGGGATCGGGTACGTGCCGCAGGACAGCCTGCTTTTTCCGCACCTGGACGTGCGGGGCAACCTGCGCGCGGGCCGCGGGCGGGCGCTGGAGGGCGGGCACGACTTCGACGCGGGGCTGGAGAACGTCGTCCGCGTGCTGGACCTGGCCCCGCTCCTGGACCGCGGCGTGACGACGCTCTCCGGCGGCGAGCGCCAGCGCGTGGCCCTGGGGCGCGCGCTCTGCTCCGGGCCGCGCCTGCTGCTGCTGGACGAGCCGCTGGCCTCGCTGGATGCCGGGCTGCGGCGCAAGGTGCTCCCGTTCCTGCAGCGCGTGCAGGCGGAGTTCGCCATCCCCATCCTGCTCGTGTCGCACAACCCCGTGGAGGTGCAGGCGCTCTGCGAAGACCTGATCGTGCTGCGCGAGGGGCAGATCATCGCGCGGGGCGAGCCGCGGGCCGTGCTCACGCGGCCGGCCGTCTTTCCCCTGGCGCAGGGCGAGGGCTTCGAGAACGTGCTCCCCGCCGTCGTGGTGGGCGCGCGCGACGGGACCACGGAGGTGCGGCTGGGGGCGGATGGGAGCGGGCCGTCGCTCACGGTGCCCCGCAGCGCGCTGCCGCCCGGCAGCACGCTGCTGCTGTCCGTGCCCGCGGACGAGATCGTGCTGGCGCTGGAGCACCCGGCCGGGCTCTCCGCGCGGAACGCGGTGCCCGCGCGGGTGGAGAGCGTGCAGGCCGTGGGCGCCATCCGCCTCGTAACCGCGCGCGTGGCCGGCGGCGCCCCCCCGCTCGTCGCCGAGGTCACGGCGGACGCCCGCGCGGAGCTGCAGCTCGTCCCCGGCACGGAGCTCTTCCTGCTCATCAAGACCACCGCCATCACGCTCTACGAGGAGGGGCCGGCAGAAGGTTGACCGCCTTTTCAAGCGCAAAGACGGATTCACCGACGGCAAGACGCGGTGTGCCGTTGTAAGGACGTACGGCTTGATGTTCGGCAGCTGTTCGGCTAGATTCCAGCCTGACTCCAACCGCGCAGCGCATGCAAACGCCCTTAGATTTCGCGAACTGGTTCCTGGCGCGAGTGGACCGGCGTGCGGGGGACTCCATCACGCACCTCAAGCTCCAGAAACTGCTATTCTACGCCCAGGCGTGGGCGCTGGTGCTTCTTGGTGAACCGATTTTCGACGAAGATTTTCAGGCGTGGCAGCACGGTCCGGTGTTGAGGAGCGTGTATGATCGGTTTCAGGGTTCCGGATACCAGGCGCTCTCCACGCCTCGCCGGGGCGCCCAAAGCACGTTCGATCCCCAGGTGGAAGAGTTGCTCGAGGACATTTTGCGCCTGTACGGCGAGCACTCCGCGAAGGCGCTCGAGGATCAGACGCACCGTGAGGATCCCTGGGTAAACGCTCGCGGGGGACGCCCGGCCAACGCCGCGTGCCGGACCCCGATCTCCAAGGAGTCCATGAAAAACTTCTTTGGAGCCATGTTCCTGGAGCATGGCGGGCCGGTGATCGCTCCGACTCCGCAGGGCTTTCGGGTCACGGGCACCCCGTTTCTCGACGCCGGGGGAAACCCGCTCCCTCCGCCCGCGGATGACGGCTTCCCCCCTCCGGACCACGATGATTTCGACCGCGCGCTCTCGTACGGATTGAGTGCAGTCGGCCGAAAGAGAGCCCGGAAGCGGCAGCAGCGACCCGAGTAGCGGCGCGCTCACACGACGCGAATCAGGACGGCCTGGTTCGCGTTTTCCTTTGCGAGGACGAATGCCGGAAGCGAGTGAGACTCACAACTTGCCCGCAGAGCGAGAGCAGGGCGGAGACACCAAGGAGGGACGTCCGCACGTACTGCTGCGCGATTGCGACGCGGAGGACTCGACGTACACGGTTGCGTATGGGAGCACGCAGGGAGCCGAGGCAGGCAGAAAGCCGGCGCCCGCATTCGTTCTGATCGACCGGGACGACACGGGGTACGCGGGAACCGGCCTCACGGAAAAGACATGGATCTATCTCTGCCGCCTGATCACGGGCGACCCCGCCGACCTTTCGGAACCGAGAGGCCGCCTGCTGGACGAATGGAACGACATCAAGGCTGCGCTTCGCCGGTCATTGGGCATCGGGACGGGCACGGCGGGGTCCGGCGAGGCGCAGGGAAGCTGGCGCGGACGCGTCGTCCGCCTGTTCGGGGCCACGCAGGTGCAGCTGGACGGAGCCGAATTCGCACTCGTGGTCGCCGAGCCGAGGTATAGCCACAGGAGAGGATACCAGCAGCTGATCCC
>DASQZE010000100.1:0-2572 GCA_035638875.1 Longimicrobium sp. | reverse complement strand
ACCAGATCGAGCACACGGAAAACATCCGCGTGCTGCGCCGCACGGTCGTCAGCGGCACGCACGGCGACGGGCGGCTGGAGCAGGTCACCCTGCAGAACGCCGACGGGAGCACGCAGACGCTGGAGGCGGCGGCGCTGTTCGTGTTCATCGGCGCCATGCCCAACACCGACTGGCTGGACGACTGCGTCATGCGGGACTCGCGCGGCTTCATCCTCACGGGCCCGGACGTCATGCGCGACGGCAAGCCGCCGCGCGACTGGCCCCTGGAGCGCGACCCGTTCCTGCTGGAATCCAGCGTCCCCGGCATCTTCTGCGCGGGCGACGTGCGCCACGGCTCCGTCAAGCGCGTGGCGTCGGGCGTGGGCGAGGGATCGGTCGCCATCTCCTTCGTCCACCAGTACTTGGCGGACCTGTGACCGCCCCCGTGCACGACCCCGCGGACCGCGTGCTCTTTCCCACCTTCGCGCCCGAGGTGGTGGAGGACATGAAGCGGTGGGGGACGGTGGAGGAGGTGCCGGCCGGCGGCGTCCTCTTCGCGGAGGGAGAGACGGACTACGACCTGTTCGTGGTGCTGGAAGGGCGCATCCGCGTCACCAAGCGAATCGGCGGCGACGAGCAACTGCTCACCGTGCACGAGGCGGGGGGGATCGCGGGGGAGATCGGCATCCTGTCCGGCGCGCCCGCCATCGCCACGGGGACGGCCGTGGAGCCGGCGAGGGTGCTGCGCATTCCGGTGGATGCGTTCCGGCAGATGATCGCGCAGTCCACGCCGTTCAGCCGCGCCGCGCTGCAGGCCCTGAGCGGCCGCACCAGGGACGTGGACGCGCAGATGCGTCAGCAGGAAAAGCTCACGGCGCTGGGGCGGATGGCGGCCGGGCTGGCGCACGAGCTCAACAACCCCGCGGCCGCCGCCCGCCGCGCCGCCGCCGCCCTGCGCGACGAGATGGCGGCGGCGCAGCGGCGCTCGCTGGACCACGACTGCCGCCTGGACCCCGCCCAGCGCGACGCCGTGCGCGCCGTGTACGCGCGGCTCGCCTCCGCGCCGGCCCCGAAGCCGGCGGACGCGCTCGCCCGCTCCGACGCGGAGGACGCGGTGGCGCTCTGGCTGGACGAACGCGGGATGGAGGATGCGTGGGAGTGCGCGCCGTCGCTGGTGGACGCGGGGCTGGACGCGGCCGGGCTGCAGGCCCTGGACGCCACCTTCGCGGGGGATGCGCTGGAGGCGGCCGTGGAGTGGCTGGCCGGCACGCTGCTGATGACCACCCTGGCGGGAGAGCTGGAAGGGAGCGCGGGAAAGATCTCCACGCTGGTCAAGGCCATCAAGGAGTACAGCTACATGGACCGCGGCCGCCTGCAGCGGCTGGACGTGCACGACGGGCTGGAGAGCACGCTCGCCATGCTGGGGCACAAGCTCCGGTCGGGCATCACCGTGCACCGCGAGTACGACCGTACGCTGCCGCAGATCTGCGCGTCCGGCAGCGAGCTGAACCAGGTGTGGACCAACCTGGTGGACAACGCCGCCGCGGCCATGAACGGGCGCGGCAACCTGTGGATCCGCACGATGCGCGAGGGGCTGGACTCCGTGCGCATCGAGATCGCCGACGACGGGCCGGGGATTCCGCCGGCGGTGCAGCCGCGCATCTGGGAGCCGTTCTTCACCACCAAGGGCGTGGGCGAGGGCACGGGGCTGGGGCTGGACATCGCCCGGCGCATCGTGGAGCGCGGCCACGGCGGTGTCATCCGCGCCGTCTCGCACCCCGGCGACACCCGCTTCATCGTCACCCTGCGCATCGACGGGCCGCCCCGGACGGGTGCCTGATCCAAACTGCGGGTTACAGGTTACAGGTTACAGGTTACAGGTTACAGGCTACAGGTTACAGGTTACAGCCTGCACACCCGTTCTCCTTCGATTCAACACGGACGGAGCTTCACGATGAAGAAGTGCACGCACCAGGACCAGATCGACGAGACGGTGACGCCGGGGACGCCGGACGGCTGCGAGGAGTGCCTCAAGAGCGGCGACGGGTGGGTGCACCTGCGGATGTGCCTTACGTGCGGCCACGTGGGCTGCTGCGACAGCTCGCCCAACCGCCACGCCACGCGGCACTTCCACGCGACCAGCCATCCCATCGTGGAGTCCTTTCAGCCCGGCGAGGACTGGCGCTGGTGCTATGCCGACGAGGTCGAGGTCCCGAACCCCAATGCCGCCGTCTGAGCCGCCCCCGTCCCGCTCACGCTGCGAGAAAACCGGCATCGAGACGCCTTCGGACTGCGCAAACGCGATTGATTTCCCGAGGGAGGCCGGGCCGGATCCGTCCCGCGCCCCACACTCCGTCGCCGGCCAAAGTACCTCCCCTCCCGTGCTCGGCGGCGGCGGACACGACGTGAACCCGGCCAGCAGGAACGTGGGTTGTGATGATGGTCGGCGCGGGCGGAGCCTGTCAAGGTGAGTGAGACAGTCGGCGGCTGTAATTAGCGAGCAACCTCCTCTGTGCTGGGGCGGTTGATCCAGGCTGCAGTCGGAAGGGCGGGCGGCGCGGGCACGCCTCGCACGAAACGTTCGGGGTTCGCC
>DASQZE010000099.1:0-8422 GCA_035638875.1 Longimicrobium sp. | reverse complement strand
CACCTTCGACGAGCCGGCCGACCGGCACACGCAGGTGGCGGAGATGGTGCTCGAAAAGGCCAAGCGCCTGGTGGAGCACGGCCGCGACGTGGTGATCCTGCTGGACAGCATCACCCGCCTGGCGCGCGCCTACAACGTGGTGGTGCCGCACTCGGGCAAGATCCTCTCGGGCGGCGTTGACGCCAACGCGCTGCACAAGCCCAAGCGCTTCTTTGGCGCGGCGCGCAACATCGAGGAGGGCGGCAGCCTGACGATCGTGGCCACGGCGCTGGTGGAGACGGGCAGCCGCATGGACGAGGTGATCTTCGAGGAGTTCAAGGGCACGGGCAACATGGAACTCTCCCTGGACCGCCACATCGCCGACAAGCGGATCTTCCCCGCCATCGACATCAACCGGTCGGGCACGCGCCGCGAGGACCTGCTGCTCAACGAGCTGGAGCTCACGCGGGTGTACCTGCTGCGCAACTTCCTCTCCGACATGCCCCCGGCGGAGTCCATCGACTTTCTGCTCACGCGGATGAAGAAGACCAAGGAAAACAAGGCTTTCCTGGATTCCATGGCCCGCGGCGGGTGATGCGCGGCGCCTCGGGAAGGCTGCCGGACGCAGGAGAGCCGGCCTCGTTTTAGAACGGGGCCGGCTCTTTCGTTTTCGCCGGGTTCCGGGAGGAGAAGCGTACGGCAACTTCGACGGCGGGTTAGGGCGTGTCCCCCGCAAGCGGGGGCCGGGCTGCGCGCGCGGGCGCGCATCCCTCACGCAACGGCTCCGGTCCGCGGAGTCCGCGCGGCACGTACCTCGCCTCCGCAGGCTGAAATCCCCTCCCCATGTTGTCCGCGATCGAGCGGGAACGACTCGTGCCTGTAGCCGGACCGTCCAGATGTTGAAGATCTCCCGTCAGGGAAGGAGCCCTTCTCCGACTGACGCAGGGATGGCACGCACGTAGAATCCATTCACGGAGCCGGGGCGGGCCGTCCGCCATCCACCCCATCGCGAGGAGAATTCCGTGAGCGCAGCCAAACCCCGCATCCACGCGCTGGACCGCGAGGCGTGCGAGCGCATCCTGGGCCGCAACCGCGTGGGGCGGCTGGCGTTCTCGCACAACAACCGCGTGGACATCGAGCCGCTGCACTACGTCTACCACGACGGCTGGCTGTACGGGCGCACCAGCCACGGCGCCAAGCTCCAGGCCACCGGCATGGAGTGGTGGCCCGTAGCGTTCGAGGTGGACGAGGTGGAGGACGTGTTCCAGTGGCGCAGCGTCGTGGTCCACGGCGGCTTCTACGTGCTGGACGAGTACGGCCCAGGCTGGGAGGCGGCCAGCTGGCGCAAGGGGCTGGAGCTCCTGCGGGAGATCGTCCCCGAGACCCTGGCTGAGGGCGACCCCGTCCCGCACCGCCGCGTGCTCTTTCGCATCGCCCTGCAGGAGGTGACGGGGCGCGAGGCCGAGCCGGGCGGGGAGACCGCCGGGGAGTGACGGTGGTACGCGAGGAGCTGGCACGCTTTCGCCGGGAGCACGAGCCGACCGGCGGCCCGCGGTGGCGTACGGAGCTGGATACCTGCTGGCGGACGTGGCCTGAGCGCCGCGCCGGCTTTGGAACGCGAAATTGGATATCGAGGGGAGCACGACGATGAGCGACACCATCCGGATCCTGCTGGTGGATGACCACCCGGTGCTGCGCAGCGGCCTGGAGGCGCTGCTGAGCCTGGAAGACGGCCTGCAGGTGGTGGGGCAGGCCTCCACGGGCGAGGAGGGGGTGGAAAAGGCGCGCCTGGTGCGGCCGGACGTCGTGGTGATGGACCTGGCCATGCCCGGGATGGACGGGCTGGAGGCTACGCGCCAGATCATCGCCATGGACAACGGCGCACGCGTGCTGGTGCTCACGTCGCAGGTGGAGGAGGAGTTCCTGCTCCCCGTGCTGGAGGCGGGCGGCAGCGGCTTCGTGCGCAAGACCAGCGCGGACGAGGACCTGATCCATGCCATCCGCACGGTGGCGCGCAACGAGGTGTTCCTGTACCCCAGCGCCACGCGGCTCCTGCTGCGCCAGTACCGCCGGGCGGAGGAGAAGGGCGCCGCGAGCCCCATCGAGAAGCTGAGCGACCGTGAGCGCGAAGTGCTGGCGCTCACGGCCGAGGGCTACAGCAGCGCGGAGATCGGCAAGAAGCTGTTCCTGAGCCCCAAGACGGTGGATACCTACCGCGCGCGGCTCATGCAGAAGCTTGGCCTGAGCCACCGCTCCGAGCTCGTGCGCCTGGCCCTGCAGACGGGGCTGCTCAAGCCGGTGTGATTCCCCCAAACCCTTCCCGAAAACTGGGCCGGGACAGGGGGAGAACGTCGGCCGGGAGGTGACGGAGCTCCGTCGGCGCCCCCACCCGCTCGTTCCTCGCGACCTCCCCCAAACCCCTGGGAAGTTTTCGATTGGGTGCCGATGGAGCGGAGCCCCAGACCCGGCGAATGAATTCGCGGCAACAACGTCACGCTGTCCGCCTCCGTGGACACGGCGCGGGCGGGTTCGTGCCGGGTGGCGATGGCCGTCGGCAGGGGGTTAATCGACTCGATGAGTTGCTACAAGTTTATACGGTCCGCGCCGATGGACACGCCACCGCATCCGCTCGTTTTGGGAGTTCTCGTGCATCAGTCGTACACGCAGTTGTATCTGCACCTGGTGTGGGCCACGTGGGACCGGCTCCCGTTGATCCGCCCCGAGTTCCGCACGGCCATCTACGGGTGCATCCAGGACCAGCTCCGCAAACACCGGTGCGACCTGATCGCGATCGGCGGGATCGAGAACCACGTGCACGTCCTGACCCGGTTCCCGACCACCGCCGCCGTCGCGGACGTCGTCAAGCACGCGAAAGGTGCATCATCCAACCTGATGACCCACACGGTGGCGCCGGGTGAGCTCTTCAAGTGGCAGGGCTACTATGGTGCGTTCACGCTGGCCAAGCGGCACGTGCCGCACGTGCGCGACTACGTCCTGCGCCAGGAAGAGCACCATCGCAGCGGCCGCCTCAGCGAGGCACTCGAGCGTGTATCCCAGGAGCGCCTCGCGCCAGTGTCGGCGGAGCCGGTGCGTCCGTAGCCGCGAATCGATTCGGATCACGCGATGGGGGGCCGCCGGTGCACCGGTGTCGGCGGAGGCCGGCAGTGTGAAGTTGTAGCCGCGAAGCCGCGAATTCATTCGCTCCCGTCGCGGGCCGCGCCCGTTGGATCGATCCAGCCGGCACGGTACGTTCGTAGCCGCGAATCGGTCACGCACACCCGACGGGACGCCGCAGGTGCACCGGTGTCGGCGGTGGCCGACAGTGTAAAGTTGTAGCCGCGAATTCATTCGCTCCCGTATCTTTTCGCATCCGCGTCCCTCCCCCGCCTGTCCCAATCCGGGGATGAGACGTTATCCTAAACCCATGAAGATTCACGTCCTGAGCGATTTGCACACGGAGTTCGCACCGTTCGATCCGCCGGAGACCGATGCGGACGTGGTGGTGCTGGCGGGCGACACGGCCATGGGCACGCACGGCATCGACCTCGCGCGCGAATGGTTTCCCGGGCGACCGGTGCTGTACGTGGCCGGAAACCACGAGTACTACCGCGAATCACACCCCCGCCTGCAGCGCAAGCTCACGGAGGCGGCGCGTTCCACCAGCATCCACTACCTGGAGAACCGCGAGGTCGTCATCGGCGGCGTGCGCTTCCTGGGCTGCACGCTCTGGACGGACTTCGAGATGTTCGGCGAGCGGCAGGCGGCCATGGAGTCTGCCCAGGCGATGATGAACGACTTTCGCCTGATCCGCGTGGATCCCGACTACCGCCGCTTTCGCCCGGCGGACGCGCGCGTGAGCCACCTGATCAGCCTGGACTGGATGGTGCAGCGGCTGCAGGCGCCCTTCAACGGGCCCACGGTCGTCGTAACGCACCACGCGCCCAGCCTGCGCTCCATCAACCCGTGCTATCGGGACCATCCCGCCACGCCGGCGTACGCGAGCGACCTGGAGTGGCTGCTGGACGGCCGCATGGCGATGTGGATCCACGGACACACGCACGTATGCCTGGACTACGAGCTGGGCGGCACGCGCGTGCTCAGCAACCAGCGCGGCTATCCCGAAGACGCCATCGACGGCTTCGACCCGGCGTGCGTAGTGGAGGTGGGGTAGGGAGGGAGGACCGCGGCGGGACGGATTCGCTGCGTATCGGCTGATGAAGGGAGATCGATCGCGGGCAGGATCCGCGAGCGGGGCTGGGGTCGAGCGCGGGGATGGTGGATCCTTTGGCCGGCGCCAGGGATCGCGGCACGGGATGGATGCGGCGGCGCCTCCCCCAGGAAGACAACGCCGTTGGCGGGCTTTTCACCCGGCGGAGACGGGAGACCGCGACGGCACGCCGCCGGTGCACCGGTGTCGGCGGAGGCCGACAGTGTGATGTTGTAGCCGCGAAGCCGCGAATTCATTCGCTCCGGCCTTTCCGCGGACTCCGACCGTGCCCGGTCCCCGCCGCTCCCCGTGCCCTCCTCGACTCCCCGCCGGACCCGATCACTCCCGCGCTCGCCAGGCCCGTCCCCTCACCACGTCTCGTCGTCGCCGCGGAAGATGCGCTGGTAGCTGTCGTAGCGGCTGGCATCGATCTCGCCCGCCTCGGCGGCCATGCGCACGGCGCAGCCGGGCTCGTGCGTGTGCGTGCACGTGGGATAGCGGCATCCCCCCAGCAGCGGCTCGAACTCGGGAAAGTAGAACTGCAGCTGGTCCGGCTCCATCTGCCACAGCCCCACCTCGCGCAGCCCGGGCGTATCCGCCACCCATCCCCCGCACTCCAGGGGAATGAGCTGCGCCGTCACCGTGGTGTGGCGCCCCTTGTTCACCGCCAGGCTCACCTCGGAGACGCGCAGCCCCAGCCCGGGCTGCACGGCGTTCAGCAGGCTGCTCTTGCCCACGCCGGACGGGCCCGCCAGCGCGGACAGGCGCCCGCAGAGCGCCTCGCGCAGCGCATCCACCCCCACGCCCGCCTTGGCCGCCGTGTAGTGCACGGTGTAGCCCGCCCGCTCGTACGGCGCGAAGATGGCTTTCGCGCGGTCCATCCCCGACACGTCCGTCTTGTTGGCCACGATCACCGGCGCGATGTCGCTGGACTCGGCGATCACCAGGAAGCGGTCCAGCATGCGCAGGTGGGGGTCCGGGTTGGCCGCCGCGAAGACGACGAGCACCTGGTCCACGTTGGCCACGATGGGCTTGGGGCGCGGCGCCTTGCCGGGCGCGCGGCGGGCCAGCACCGTGGTCCGCTCGTGCACGCGCTGAATGGCCCACACCGTGGTTTCGCCGGCGGTCTCCTCCGCCATCTCCACGCGGTCGCCCACCACCACGCTGGCGCCCATGCGCTCGTCGCGCTTGAGGCGGCCGCGCAGCATGGCCTCTACCACGCCCTCCGGCGTCTCCACCTCGTACACGCCGCCCACCCCGCGGCGAACTGTCCCGCTCAGCATAGAAATGAAGTCACGCCCGTTGGTGGAAAGTGTTCCGGAAGGCCGCACCGCGCGCTAAAAACGACACGGCACCCCTCCGGGTGGAGAGGTGCCGTGAAGATATCCGTCGGACGGGCGGGTGTCACGCTGCAAAGCTGGCCAGCGCCTCGCCCATCTCGCCCTCCCGCAGCCGCTTGAGCGCCCGGTCGCGCAGCTGGCGGATGCGCTCGCGCGTTACGCCCAGGATGTCGCCGATCTCCTCCAGCGTGTGCTCGCGCCCGCCTTCAAGGCCAAAGTACAGCTTGAGCACCTTGGCGTCGCGGGGCTGCAGCGTGCCCAGCGCCTTGTCGATGCGCTCGCTGAGCAGCCGCTCCTCGACCTCGTTTTCCGTTTCGATGGCGCTGTCGGCCACGAAGCGGTCCATCAGCTGGCTGTCGTCGCTGTCGCCGATGGGGGCGTCCAGGCGGATCTCGGCCGCGTTGAGCGTCTGCAGGCTCTCCACGATGTCCACGGACAAGCCCGTGGCCTCGCTGAGCTCCTGCGGCGTGGGGTCGCGGCGAAGCTCCTGCTTGAGGCGCTCGCGCTCGCGAAAGATCTTGGCCAGGTCGCTGGCGCGGTTCAGGGGCACGCGCACGCTGCGCCCCTGGTTGGCCAGGGCCGACAGGATGGCCTGCCGGATCCACCACACGGCGTAGGAGATGAACTTTACGCCCTGGTCGGGATCGAACTTACGCGCGGCCGTCACCAGGCCCACGTTGCCTTCCTGGATCAGGTCGGCCAGGGAGACGCCGCGGTTCTGGTACTTCTTGGCGACGGAGATCACGAAGCGCAGGTTGGCGCGCACCAGCTCGGCCACGGCAATCTCGTCGCCGGCCTGCGCGCGCTTGCCCAGCTCGATCTCCTGCGGGGACGTCAGCAGCGAGTGCGTGCTGACTTCCTTGAGGTACTGGTCCAGGCTGCTCTGGTCTTCGGCCGCCACGGAAAAGCTGCCGCCCTCCAGGTTGGGCGCCTGGCGCTTGCGCCGGCGGGGAGCAGCCTTGCGCGTGGTGGTGGCCATGTCGTCGTTCTTGCTCATCGTGCCTCTGTCGGTGCGCCCTTCACGTCAGGCGCGAACCGTTCTATTTCTGCAAAAGGTCTGCCGGGGGGAAACAAAGCCGCCCGGCGCATCTGGGGCGTCGGGCGGCGGCTCGGCGTGGGCGATACAGATGCCTACGCGCGTATTGAGCCGCCTTGCCCGGTCCGTGCCGTCCCCATGGACATGCGAACCCGTACCCGGTTGCATCCGGGCAGGTCCTTCGGTGCACACTGTGGAGCGGTCGACATCTTCAAAACGCGAGATTTCGGGTTGATGCGTAAATCCCCACGAGCCGGGGGCGCACATGATACGTTACGTCCGGGGCCGCGTCAACGGTTTCGTCGTGCATCTTTCGCCGCCCGCGAACCCGTCATGCCCTTGCTTCGTACGCCTTGCAAGGGGCAAGGTTCCGGCCACCGCGACCCCGTCCCGATGGCGTACGATCGTGCCCTTTCGGCAGGTCTTCGCCCCGGACGAAACCCTCCGCGCGGCAGTCATCCCCGGGGAAAACTACGGATCATCCGGGCTGGGCGTTTCAGGGCTCACGGGATGGACGATACCCGCATACCCTGCGTCACGCGGGACCGGACGGATCCTGCGGAGCGGGGATGATGCCGTGCACGGCGGAGAACCCCCTCTCTCCCGGCCCCTCTCCCCCGCTCCGCAGGGGAAAGGAGAGAACTGCGGCCGCGCGCGGACGGTGGGGGCATCCCTGATCCATGCACGGTCCCAGCCGAGCGAATGAATTCGCCCGCAACGATGACACGAAGTCCACCTGCGTGGAATCTCCGGAACGAGCGGAGTGCCTCGGCCCGGGGGCGGGATCATGCGCGTGGCAGGCATCGAATGCAGGGGAGGCGCGTTCTGCAGGTGCACGGAGTAAACGGCAGGCGCGGTGTTTGCTCTCGGCGTTCATCCATGAACAAACCCGATGCTTCGCGCGCGTTCGCGCTCCGGGTCCACGACCGCCTGTGCGTGGTGTACGGCTGCCCCATCCCGTACTTCCACGACCTGGATCCGCTGAGCGAGATGGTGTCGTCGCTGCTCTCGCACCGCACGACCAACCGTGGCTCCGGCCAGGCGTTCCGCGAGCTGCGGTGCCGCTTTCCGACGTGGGAGGCCGTGCGCGACGCGCCCACGGAGCAGGTGCTGGACGCCATCGCCCCGTGCACCTGGCCGGAGCAGAAGGCGCCGCGCATTCAGCAGGTGCTGCGCGACGTGACGGCGCGGCGGGGCGAGCTCTCGCTGGAGTTCCTGGCCGGGATGCCCGTGCCGGAAGCGCGCGCGTGGCTGGAGTCCATCACGGGCGTGGGGCCCAAGACGAGTGCGGCGGTGCTGCTCTTCAGCCGGCTGCGGATGCCGGCGCTGCCGGTGGACAGCCATCACCATCGCGTTGCCACGCGGCTGGGGATGCTGCCGGCCGGCGTGCCCGTTGGCCCCGCGCACCGGCTGCTGGAGGCGCTGCTGCCTCCGGACTGGAACGCGCAGCAGGTGTACGACCACCACGAGGTGCTCATGCTGCACGGGCAAAAGTGCTGCTTCTTCAAGAGCCCCGCGTGCGCCCGCTGCCCCGTCCTGGACCTGTGCCCCACGGGCCAAGCGCGCCTGGGCACCGCGCCGCCTCCCGCCCCTGACCTGTTCGCCTGACGGGCATCTGCGGGATGCCCAGCGCCTTGTCGATGCGCTCGCTGAGCAGCCGCTCCTCGACCTCGTAGGATGCACGAAGCCGGACGGATGCGGGGTTTGGGGAGAGGTGGCCGCGCCCCGCCCGGAGCGAATGAAAAACCCTGGGGCTGGTGAGATGATCGTGCCGGATGGCGGGCTGCCTGCACCAGCGGAGAGCCCCCTCCCCCCGGCCCCCTCCCCCGCTTCGCGGGCAGGAGGGGGAGAACTTCAGCG
>DASQZE010000098.1:0-4008 GCA_035638875.1 Longimicrobium sp. | reverse complement strand
GGCGAACCCCGAACGTTTCGTGCGAGGCGTGCCCGCGCCGCCCGCCCTTCCGACTGCAGCCTGGATCAACCGCCCCAGCACAGAGGAGGTTGCTCGCTAATTACAGCCGCCGACTGTCTCACTCACCTTGACAGGCTCCGGTTGACACTTTCGCGCCTGCCCCGCCGCAACAACCACACGAAGTCCGCCTGCGCGGACTGTCCGTCACGGCCAGTGCCGCGCCACCTGGCGCAGTTTGCAGGCAGAGCAGTGGAAGCCTCGTGTGGCGAGCGCAGCGAGCCGAGACGGGGCTTGTGGCTGTCCCAGCGGCGGCTTTAGCCGCTCATCACGGGGCCTGCCCATCCGCCCCGGATTCCGCGACCACCTCCGTCTCCACCTCTGCCGGTGAACCCGGCTTCTCGCCCGCCGGCACCAGCTTGAGGCCGACGATGCCGGCCAGGATCAGCCCCACGCACGCCAGCCGCATCGCGCTCGCGCTCTCGCCGAACAGCGCGATCCCCAGCAGCACGGTGCCGATGGTGCCCACGCCCGTCCACACGGCGTACGCGGTGCCCAGCGGCAGCGTGCGCAGCGCCACGCCCAGCAGCCCCAGGCTCACGATCATCGAGACGACGGAGCCCACGGTGGGCCACAGGCGCGTGAAACCCTCGGTGTATTTGAGGCCCACGGCCCAGCCGATCTCGAACAATCCCGCAACAAAAAGGACGACCCACGCCATCCCTTCCTCCGGGTGGTGCGGGGTCGTCCCCAGCGGTATCAGGGTGCGCATGCGGGGTCGTCCCCGCCGCGATCCGGTACGATACAACGGTACCCAAATCCGCCCCGCGGGTCAACCGGCCGATTGTCGCTGGTGGGCGGAGCGGCTAGTTTCGCGGGTGGACCCTCGCCCGCGCGGGGTCTGCAGTCTCGTGGGATGATGCGCATCGTCCCGACGCCGTCCTTTGATCCCGATCCGCATGCCGACGCACGACGAGCCCCTTTCGCTGTTCGCCATCACCGCGCCGGGGCTGGAGCCGCTGGCCGCGGCGGAGCTTCGCGCGATGGGCATCCAGGCAACGGCGGAGCCCGGCGGCGTGGCGTGGACGGGCACGCAGGCGCAGCTGTACGAGGCCAACCTGCGCCTGCGCACCGCCAGCCGGGTGGCCGTGCTCGCGGCGGAGTTCCGGGCCAAGACCTTCTTCGAGCTGGAGCGGCACGCGCGCAAGGTGCCGTGGGAGCGCTGGGTGGCCAAGGGGGGCGCCGTCCGCCTGCGCGTCACCTGCCGCAAGAGCAAGCTGTACCACGAGGGCGCCGTGGCGCAGCGGGTGCTGGAGGCCATCGAGCACCGCGTGGGCCCCCTCGCCGCCAAGGCGGTGGGCAAGGACGACGAGGGCGGGGAAGACGAGGGCGATGCGCAGCTGTTCATCGTCCGCTTCGTGCGCGACACGTGCACCATCCGCGCGGATGCGTCCGGCGCGCTGCTGCACCTGCGCGGGTACCGGCAGGCGCTGGCCCGCGCGCCCCTGCGCGAGACGCTGGCGGCGGCCATGCTCCTGGGCAGCGGCTGGGACGGCCGGGCGCCCCTGCTGGATCCCATGTGCGGCTCCGGCACCCTTCCCATCGAGGGCGCGCTCATCGCCCGCCGCATCCCTCCCGGCCTGGCGCGCCCCGACCACGAGCCCCGCGACTACGCGTTCACGTCCTGGCCGGACTTCGACGTGGAGTCGTGGGCCGGGATCGTGGGCCGCGCGTGCGAGCGGATCCTCCCCGCCTCGCCCGTCCCCATCCAGGGCTCGGACCGGGACGAGGGCGCCATCGTGGCGGCGGCCTCCAACGCGGAGCGGGCGGGGGTCACGGGGGACGTGGAGCTGAGCGCGCGCGCGGTCTCCGCCATCGAGCCGCCGGCGCGGCCGGGGTGGATGGTCATCAATCCCCCGTACGGCGTGCGCATCGGGGAAAAGGATCCGCTGCGCAACCTGTACGCGGTGCTGGGCCGCACCCTGCGCGAGCGCTGCCCCGGCTGGACGCTGGCGCTCCTTTCACCCGACGCGGGGCTGGAGCGGCAGGTCGGCATCCCCCTGGAGGAGGCGCTGCGCACGAGCAACGGCGGCATCCCCGTGCGCCTGGTCACCGGCCGCGTCCCCGCCGGGGACTGATTCTCCATCGCACCGTGGGCACGCGCGAGGCCAAGGGAACGGCGCGCGCTGCCACGAGGCTGGGAGGTGCCCAGCGCTCCAGCCGAGAGGAAAGCTCGTGCCCATCCGCTCCAAACGTCGCCAGGCGGGTGCGTGCGAGCGTGGAACGGTTCGCGGCTCCCTTGTCTTCCCGGTGATCACGGATCCGCGTGGGTCCTTCGTTCACATGCCCGGTGGTGCGGCAATGGCGGGAAAGTCTGCCGGCACGTCACCGTTTTTTCGGCACTTTTCTGGCGGCCTCCTGCGCGGGAGAGGCTGGTCGAACGGCGGAATTGGCTTGTGAAAGCCCGGGTTTTTGCGTGGCGGCGGATGTCCGTTCCCGCTTGATCTCTTCTCGCGCGTATTTGGCCCAGGCGGAAGAATATGCAAAAGCGGATACGGTCAGGACCGTAAGTACTACAAAATAGCCGAGCAAGGAAACACGTCCGGCACGGATCCCTGCCAATCGCGAAAGCCCGATCCGTTCAACTTTCCACCGCACCGGGCGATAAGCGTGCAACAGGGCATTGATCGAGTCCTTTCGGTCATGTTCAATCCCTAGGTGAAGCGCACCGATCAACATCACGATGAATCCCGCAACCGGGAAGATGCTGCTCCCGTTGCCCAGCGTTGCCGCCATGTCCTTGCGGAGGAAGGGTACGCTCGTCACGGCGAGCACGACGAGAACCCACTGGTTGAACGTCTTCCAGTAGAAGGAATGGCGATAGCTCCACTCTTCCCATATGAACTCGGCTTTGTCCTTGTCCCACTGCTCCTGGGGCAAAACCTCCAGCCTCTGTCTCTGCACGGCTGGCGTCCGCGTACCCGAGGACGGCTCCCGCTTTTGAGCCTGCCGGGCGCCGATCCAGTACCCTCCGGCAGCAACGGCGATCAGCGATACCATCCAGGCGCCGATGAGAGCAAGCATGGGCAGGAACGTCGAATGAGTGGGAAGTGACAGTTGCTTCGCCGGGCGGAACGCACGCACGTTCTGCCGGCGATGCTGCACCGAGCCGGTCCACGTGGAAGAGCGAACCCGGAGTGGCCTCGCTTCGGCGACAGGATGGAGCGGTGTCAAAGGTCGAACGCCCCGCTCAAACGCACGGGCCAACAACATGCCGCAGCTTCCGAAGGCGGTTGCGACTTAGGGGAGCCCCATCCGCGTGGAATCGAGAGAAGTCCCATGCCAGGCCAGGGGGGTGTCGCTCTCTTCCACGACGTTGGTCGTCATGGCGCTGCGCGCATCAAGGGGGACCAGGGAGTCGCATGGCCGATTGGAGATTCGGGGATCCGGGTAGCGGTCGCACAGATCCCGTACAACCTGGTCCACGACGAACGGCGCCTCGGTCATCTTTCCGGGCAAGACCCAGATGTGCCCGGGTATTTCCTCGCGATAAAATGTTTCCAGTGACCGTCGCGCGATCGTCTCCACGTTGTAGGGCAGAACGTCTACCTTCGTGCAGGCGATCGGGAGTGCTGGGCCACCAGGCCTCTCTCGGATGAGTCGTGCCAGGGCTTCCCACACGGCCTCCACGCATTCCGGCTCCGTGGCGTAGCTCGGCCCATCACATTCCCGTGCATCCTCATTCAGACCCACGATGGAAAAACGGCCATGGTGCATCATGGCCGCCTCCAGGGGATCGAGATAGAAGACCCCGTTTTGCGCGACTCTGGGGAGCACGACCAAGTGGCTTTTCCAGAACCGGATGGGAAGTGAGATGTCGTGCAGAAGCTTGAACAATACCGCGTTGTTGAAGCCGGCCGTATAGAGAAAGATGCGTGGCTCGATCACCGTGCGCTCGGGGGCCATGACCTCCAGGTGCGTCCGCGATCCGCTCACGATCTTCACGTTCTG
>DASQZE010000097.1:0-4903 GCA_035638875.1 Longimicrobium sp. | reverse complement strand
GCTGGCCGTGAACAGGTTCTCGCGCGCGGCGGGCACGGAGGGAGTGACCTCCACCAGCCCGGCCGGCATCTCCTTGAAGACGGCCAGGGGCGAAAGCGAGCCGCTGCCGGTGGAGCCCAGCAGGTTCAGGTACTGCCGGTCGCGCTGGGCCAGCAGGTTCCAGGTGCACTCCAGGTTCACCACGCGGTTGCCCTCCAGGCTCACCACGAGCATGGCCGCGTCCTCCACCTCGCTCCCCGGGCGCGAGTACATGTGCGCCGACACGCGCTCCGGCGTGGGGTAGTCCAGCGTCCACAGGGCCAGGTCCAGCATCTGCAGGCCCAGGTCCATGAACGCGCCGCCGCCCGCCGTGGCCTTGCGCTCGCGCCAGGTGCGTCCGCGCGGGCGGTAGCGGTTGAGCCACCCCGTGCGCAGGTAGTACACGTCGCCCAGCTCGCCGCCCGTCACGAACTGGCGCAGGGCCACGGCGTCCGGCCGGTAGCGCTGGTTCATGGCGACCACGAGCCGCTCCTCCGCGCCGGGCTCCTGCAGCAGCGACGCCACGCCGTCCGCCGTGAGGGCCAGGGGCTTTTCGCACAGCACGTACTTGCCGGCCCGCAGCGCCGCGCGCACGTGGTCCTCGTGCCGGTTGCTGGGCGTGCAGACGACGACCGCGTCCACGTCGTCTGAAAGCACCGCCTCAAAGTCCGTGGCGACGTTCGGCACCTCGAAGCGCTTGGCGATGGTGCGTGCCGTGTGCGCGTCCTTGTCGGCGATGGCGGCCACCTGCACGCCACGCATCCGGGAGAGGATGGGCAGGTGCACGATCTGGGCGATGCTGCCGGCGCCCAGCACGGCCACGCGGACGGGAGGGCGAGTGGCGGCCATCAGCGGCCTCCCGTGGTCGCGGGAGCCAGCGGCGGGGGCGTGATCACGGGCCGCCGCAGCTGCGGGGGAAAGCGCCACGCGCCCCCCACACCCAGGCTGATGTAGCGGATGTTGCCCGTCAGCACCCCGCGCGCCTCGCCGAGCACGCGCAGGTTGTCGGTGATGGGAAACTCCAGCCCCCCCACGAGGTTGAAGCCGGGCGCGATGGCATCCAGCAGCTCCTCCACGAAGGTGTCCTCGATGAAGTCGCCGCGGCCGTTCAGCAGGTGCAGCGACACGCCGGCACCCGCGTACGGCTCTACCGCGTAGTCCGTGGCCCAGAGGAAGTGGGCGTCCACGTCCAGTGAAAAGTCGCTGATCTCCACCTCGCCCAGTTCCACGCCGGGGCACGACACGCCGCTGTTGTCGCACGACGCCTCGATGCGGTCCTCCATCCGCTCCACCTCGCTGTCGCGCAGCTTCGTGGACCAGAAGGTGAGGCCCGGTGTGATGCGGACGTTGGGCCCCAGCAGCCCCAGGTCCACGCGCACGTTCAGGGCGAGCGCGGGCTCCGAGCGCGAAGGAAAGATCTCGCTCACGTGCACGCCCACGCCGCTGAGGACGAGGTTCTCGTAGTCGTAGTCCGCCGCGTCCTGCGCCCGCGCGGCGGCAGGAAGGGCGAGGAGCAGGGCTGCGATGGCCGCGGAACGGGAGAAGCGTGGCATCGTGGATTGGTCAGGGTGATGTAGATCACGGATCGCGGACGGCGGATTTGCGGCTGTGTGGGCGGACCTCCCGCGGCGCCCCCACCGCTCGCTCAGGCTCGCACCTCCCCCAAAAAACCCTGGGGAGGTTGAACAACGGCTCGTGCCGGTTGGCGGAGTCAGTGCACCGGCGGGGAGCCCCCTCCCCCCGGCCCCCTCCCCCGCTTCGCGGGCAGGAGGGGGAGAATTGCATCGTGCCGGAAGCGGGCTTCCTGCACCGGCAGGGTGCCCCTCCCCCCGGCCCCCTCCCCGCTCGTTCCTCGCGGAGAGGGGGGAGAACTGCATTCTGGCAGAAGCCTGCTTCCGTGCCGGGGCCGAGGTGTATCCCCTCTCCCACGCAGTTTGTGGGAGAGGGAAGCGAGGAACGAGCGGGTGAGGGCCGCGCGCAGCGCGGTGCCGTTGCCGCTCACGCACTTCCGCACTTCCGCACTTCCGCACTAACGCACTAACGCACTTCTTCCGTCCTCAGTACAGCTTCTGAATGACCGTCCCGGGATAGTACGTGCCCAGGATCGTGCGGTAGTCCTGGCCGGCGCGGGCGCGGCCCATGGCGCCCACCTGGCACATCCCGATGCCGTGCCCCCATCCGCCCCCCGTCGCCACGATCTCCGAAACGCGGCCGCCGGCACGCGTCAGGCTCACGTCGAACTTGCTGCTGTTCAGCAGGCCGCCGCGGTTGGGGACCAGGATCCACCGGATGCGGTCCTTGCCCAGCGTGAACGCACCGGCGTCCGTCTCCAGGCGCAGGGTGCGGATGCGGCCGGAGGGCGTGCGCTGCGTCACCCGCATGTCCTGGATCCGCTCGATCCGCCGGCCCCGCAGCGAGTCCGCCAGCGTACGGTTCAGGATGCCGACCAGCTCCGCGTGCGTCCAGCGCTCCGTCCAGGTGAAGCGGCTGCTGGCGCGGTCGTACGCCTGCCCGCCGGCGTCCAGGTCGCGCACGGCGACCAGGTACGGCACGGGCGCGTTGTTCCACACCTCGTCGATGGCGGCCGTGTGGCCGGCGCACGTGGAGTGGTAGTACGCCGTGATGGGCCGTCCGTTGTAGGCCATGATCTCGCCGGAAGTTTCACGCACGGCGCGGTTCACCGTCTCGTTCTCCGCCCCCGCTCCGCCGTACACCTGGTCTTCCACCGTGGCGTACACGTCGAAGCCCTGCTGCGCGCGGCGGCCCAGGTAGGTGTACGCGTACGTCCGCGCCGCCACCGCCTGCGCCTTGATGGCCTCGTAGATGTCCAGGTCGAACCGGCCGATCTCCCGCGGCACCACGCCCTGCAGGTACGTCTCCATGTCCAGACGGTTGACCACCGTGAGCCCCCCGCCAGGCGCCGTCTGCACGCGCAGCTCGCCGCGGTAGGGCTGGCCGCGGAGGGTCAGCGTGCCGCCGTTCGCGGAGCGGACGAGCAGCGGCGGACGCAGCCCCGCCGCACCCACCTGCGACGGCGGCTGCACCGCGCTGCCCGCCGGGCCGCCGCGCGAAGACATGGACACGGTGGACCCTGCGTCGCGGAACTCCAGCGTCTGCCCCGGGCGCAGCCGGCCGATCTCGCGCCCGTCCTCCGTGTGGACCGTGAACTCGCCCGCGGAGCCGATCTCCACCGTGCTCGTGTCGATGATCAGCCCCACGCTCACCGGCGTCGCGTTGGCCACGGGGCCGGCCGGCCGCGCCGGCTGCGTGGGGGTAAGGACGACGGTGTCGCGCGGGGCCGGCGGCCGGTTGGTGACCGTCGTGTCGCGGATGACGACGACGGGCACGGTGGGCACGCGGGCGCCGCGGGGCGCGCAGGCGCCGGCAAAGGCCAGCGCCAGCACGGACAGGCTACGCCAGGGCATCGCGGAGCGCCTCGCGGGCACGGGAGATGGTTTCTTCGACATCCTGCTCGGTGTGGGCGGTGGAGGTGAACCCGGCCTCGAACGCCGAGGGCGCGAAGAACACCCCGCGCCGGAGCGCGGCGTGAAAAAAACGCCGGAACAGTTCCACGTCCGACCGTTTCGCGTCCTCGAAGCTGCGTACGGGCCCCGCAGCAAGGAACACGCCCCACATGGACCCCAGGCTGCCGCCCGCCATGGGCACGCCCATCTCCGCCCCCGCGCCCAGCAGCCCCTCCACCAGCCGCGCCGTGCGCCGCTCCAGCAGGGGATACGGATCCTCCTCCCGCAGGATGCGCAGCTGCGCCAAGCCGGCCGCCATCGCCAGGGGATTGCCGGAAAGGGTGCCCGCCTGGTAGACGGGGCCCACGGGCGCGATCCAGTCCATCACGTCCGCACGGCCGCCGTACGCGCCCACGGGAAGCCCGCCGCCGATCACCTTGCCCAGCGTGGTCAGGTCCGGACGGATGCCGAAGCGCTCCTGGGCGCCGCCGGGGGCCACGCGGAACCCCGTCATCACCTCGTCGAACACCAGCAGGGCGCCGTCCGCCTCGGTGATGCGCCGAAGCGCCTGCAGGAACCCGTCGTCCGGGGCGATGAAGCCCGCGTTGCCCACCACCGGCTCCAGGATCACGCAGGCGATGCGCTCCGGGTGCGCGCGGAAGATGGTCTCCACCGCCTCCACGTCGTTGAACGGCGCCGTCAGCGTGAGCTTCGACAGTTCCGCCGGCACGCCGGGGGAGTTGGGGAGGCCCAGCGTGGCCACGCCGGAGCCGGCCTTGACCAGGAAGGAGTCGCCGTGGCCGTGGTAGCAGCCGTCGAACTTGAGGATGAGGTCGCGCCCCGTGAAGCCCCGGGCCAGGCGCACCGCGCTCATGGTCGCCTCCGTCCCCGAGCTTACGAAGCGCAGGCGCTCCATCGACGGAAAGAAGCCCTGCACGGCCTCCGCCAGGTCCACCTCGGCGGCGGTCGGCGCGCCGTACGAGGTGCCGCGCGAGGCCGCGTCCGTGATGGCGGCGATCACTTCCGGGTGCGCGTGGCCCAGGATCATGGGCCCCCACGAGAGCACGTAGTCGATGTACTCGTTGCCGTCCACGTCCCACAGCCGCGACCCGGCGGCGCGCTGCACGAAGAACGGGTCGCCGCCCACGCCCCGGAACGCCCGCACGGGCGAGTTCACGCCGCCGGGGATGATCTCGCACGCCCGGCGAAACAGCTCGCGGCTGGCAGCGGTCTTGCCCTGCCCCGCGTCTTTGGATTCGGTCATTCTACCCGGCGATGGAGATCCTGATGGCGAAGCGCCTTTTTGCCCTGCTGGCGGCCGGCCTGCTGGCTGCCGGCGCCCTGTCCGCGTGCGACAACGAGGAGAACGACACCTCTCCCGAGGACCAGGCGGAGGCCGCCCGCAGCAGCGGCGACGACGC
>DASQZE010000096.1:0-6898 GCA_035638875.1 Longimicrobium sp. | reverse complement strand
CAACCTGTGGAACCTGGTGGGATTCCAGACGCGCCTCCGCATCCCCGAGCAGAAGCGCATCTTCCGGATGATCCCGGGGCTGCAGGACGCCGAGTTCCTGCGCTGGGGATCCATCCACCGCAACACGTACCTCAACTTTCCCGCGCGGCTGAGCAGCCACGGCGCGCTGCGCGACCGGCCGGAGCTGATCTTCGCGGGGCAGATCACGGGCGTGGAGGGATACACCGAATCCACCGCGACGGGCATCCTGGCGTCGATGAACCTGGATCGCATCGTCCGCGGCCAGGAGCCCGTCGTCCCGCCCCCGACGACGATGATCGGCGGGTTGATGCGGTACCTGCGCGAGAGCGAGCCCAAGCACTTCGCGCCGATGAACAGCAACTTCGGCCTGCTGGACCCGCTCGACCGGCGCGTAAAGGACAAGGAGGAGAAGCGCGCCATCCTTTCGCAGCGGGCGCAGGCGGACTTCGCCGCATGGATGGAGACCCACGAGATCCGTGGCGGCGCGGAGGCGGTGGCGGCGCGATGAGCGACGCGGCGGGTGCGGCCGAGGCGCTGCGCGGCGGCGAGCTGGACGACTACCTGCGCCACATCGCGCACGAGCGCCAGCTCAGCCCGCAGACGGTGCGCGCCTACGCGGACGACCTGCGCGAGTTTGCGGACTTCCTGGACCGCTACTACGGCGCGCCGGAGTGGACGTGGGGCGGGGTGGACCGGCTGGCCATCCGCTCGTGGATGGGCGACTGCAGCACGCGCCGCGGCCTGTCGCGCACGAGCATCGCGCGAAAGCTCAGCGCCGTCCGCTCGTTCTACCACTTTCTCCACGTGCACGAGCGGGTGGACGCCAACCCGGGCCGGGCCGTGCGCACGCCCAAGAAGCAGCGCACGCTCCCCGGCTTTCTCACGCGCGAGCAGATGGACGCGCTCCTGGAGACGGCGATGCTGCGCGCGCAGTCCGGCGGGTTCCACGGGCTGCGCAACCTGGCGATCGTGGAGCTGTTCTACTCCGCCGGCCTGCGCGTGAGCGAGCTGCAGGGATTGAGCATGCCCAGCATCGACCTGATCGGCGACCAGGTGCGGGTGCTGGGCAAGGGGCGGAAGGAGCGCATCGTGCCGCTGGGCTCCGTCGCGTCGCGGGCGCTGCGCCACTACTACGAGGCGCGCGAGCGGGTGATGGCGAACGCCTCGCGCCCCGACCCCCGCGCCGTGTTCGTGGGGCAGACGGGCCGGCGCCTGTCCGTGCGCCAGGTGCAGAACATCGTCGGCGAGTTCCTGCGCACCATCGCGGGCGAATCCGGGCTGTCCACGCACTCGCTCCGCCACACGTTCGCCACGCACATGCTGGACGCCGGTGCGGACCTGATGGCGGTCAAGGAACTGCTGGGCCACGCCAGCCTGAGCACGACGCAGATCTACACGCACACGAGCAAGGAGCGGCTCAAGCGCGTGTACCGGCAGGCACACCCGCGCGCGTGACGGGAAGTGCGGGAGTGCGGAAGTGCGAAAGTGAGATGGCGAGCGGGGGGAGGATGGGCGCGAGGCGGGCTGTGGCCCGCCCCCGGCCTCGCTCAGGCTCGTCCACCCCCTCCCGCAAACTGCGCGGGAGGGGGTATACACCCCAGTCCCAGCACGGTGGCCGGCTTCCGCTGGGATTGCAGTTCTCCCCCTCCCTCCGCGAAGCGGGGGAGGGGGCCGGGGGGAGGGGGCCCTCGCCCGTGCCGGAAGCCCGCGCCAGTGCACGGCTGGGTTCTCCCCCTCTCCCGCGCAGTTTGCGGGAGAGGGGGCCGGGGGGTGAGGGGCCCCGCGCAGCGGGCGCCGTAAACCCGCCCATGGCTGCGATCTCCGCCCCCGCGCGCCACACCGCGGGCGCCGGAGGTTGCATATCTAGCAGCGCGGGGCGACTTTGTGGACCCCGCGCACGGCATTCTTCGCGGGGGAGTCCGCGCAGGCGGACTTCGTGACGATGTAGCTGCGATTTCAATCGCCCGGCGGACTGACGATGATCTTTGACGTGGCGGGAGACGGCGCGCAGGCGGGATCACTCACGCACTGACGCACTCCCGCACTCACGCACTTTTTTCGGATTCGGATGAGCATTCCCACGTTCCACGCCACCACCATCCTGGCCGTCCGCCGCGACGGACAGGTCGCGCTGGGCGGCGACGGGCAGGTCACCATGGGCGACGTGGTCGCCAAGTCCAGCGCCACCAAGGTGCGCAAGCTGCGCGAGGGCAAGATCCTCGCGGGGTTCGCCGGCTCCGTGGCCGACGCGTTCACCCTCTTCGAGAAGTTCGAGGAAAAGCTGGAGCGCTACCCCGGCAACCTGAGCCGCGCCGCCGTGGAGCTGGCCAAGGACTGGCGCAGCGACCGCTACCTGCGCCGGCTCGAGGCACTGCTGGCCGTGGCCGACCGCGAGAACCTGTACATGGTCAGCGGCACCGGCGACGTGATCGCCCCCGACGACGACATCGTGGCCATCGGCAGCGGCGGCAGCTACGCCCTGGCGGCGGCGCGCGCGCTCAAGGAGCACTCCACGCTCACCGCGCCCGAGATCGTGCGGCGGGCGCTGGAGATCGCGGGCGACATCTGCATCTATACCAACAAGAACATCACCGTGCTGGAGCTGGATGGTCCGGCCCCCGCAGCGGCGCGCGAGGCTTAATCGATGGCGACCAACGTGACGGAAGTGCCCGAGGTTCCCGCGAGCCCCGACGGGCAGCCCGCCGAGCCGCTCTGGCTGGACGAGATGACGCCCCGCCAGATCGTGGCGGAGCTGGACAAGTACATCGTGGGGCAGCACGCGGCCAAGAAGGCCGTGGCCATCGCGCTGCGCAACCGCTGGCGCCGCCAGCGCGTGGCCGAGGACCTGCGCGACGAGATCGTCCCCAACAACATCATCATGATCGGCCCCACGGGCGTGGGAAAGACGGAGATCGCCCGCCGCCTGGCCCGCCTGGCCGGGGCGCCGTTCGTGAAGGTCGAAGCGTCCAAGTTCACCGAAGTGGGATACGTGGGCCGCGACGTGGAGTCCATGGTGCGCGACCTGGTGGACATGGGCGTGAACATGGTCCGCACGGAGCGCGAGGACGAGGTGCAGGACGTGGCCGAGCAGCGCGCCGAGGAGCGCCTGCTGGACCTGCTGCTGCCCCCCACCGAGGGCCAGCCCGCCCCCGCAGAGGGGGACAAGAAGGAGGGCCGCGTGTTCTTCGCCGGTCCCTCGGGCGGCCAGGCGGAGGCGGTGCCGGAGGATGCGCAGAGCCGCGAGCGGCGCGAGCGCACCCGCGAAAAGTTCCGCCAGCTGCTGCGTGACGGCAAGCTGGAGGACCGCGAGGTGGAGGTGGAGGTCAGCCACAGCATGCCCATCGAGAACATGATGATCCCCATGGGCGGCGGGATGGACGGCGGCCCCATGGACGGCAACCTCATGGACATGCTGCAGGACTGGCTGCCCAAGCGCACCAAGCGCCGCACGGTCACCGTGGCCGAGGCGCGCCGCATCCTTACCCAGGACGAGCTCGACAAGCTCGTCAACATGGACGAGGTCATCAACGAGGCGCTGGACCGCGTGGAGGAGATGGGCATCATCTTCCTCGACGAGATCGACAAGATCGCCGGCGAGCGCAGCGGCGGATCCGGTCCGGACGTGAGCCGCGAAGGCGTGCAGCGCGACCTGCTCCCCGTGGTCGAAGGCTCCACCGTGCAGACCAAGTACGGCATGGTGCGCACGGACCACATGCTGTTCATCGCCGCCGGCGCGTTCCACGTGAGCAAGCCGTCGGACCTGATCCCCGAGCTGCAGGGCCGCTTTCCCATCCGCGTGGAGCTCACCACGCTCACGGAAGACGACTTCGTGCGCATTCTGCAGGAGCCCAAGAACGCGCTCGTCACGCAGTACCGTGCGCTCGCGGCGGCGGACGGGTGCGAGCTGGAGTTCACGGACGCGGGCGTCCGCGAGATCGCCCGCACGGCCGCACGGCTCAACGAGCGGATGGAGAACATCGGCGCGCGCCGCCTGCACACCGTGCTGACGACGCTGCTGGAGGACGTGATGTTCGACCTGCCCGACATGCCCGAGAAGCACATCGTCATCGACCCCGAGCGGGTCAACGACCGCCTCAAGGACATCGTCGAGGACGAGGACCTCCGCAAGTACATCCTCTGATCGGGACGACGAGCCGGGTCTGCTGGATGGATGACGATCGATCGGCCCTCCCCGGGATCCCCGGGGAGGGCCGATTTTCGTTCCGATGCGGCGGGTGTGATGTCCACGGGCGAAGGAGCCGCACCGCCGTCCCTCGGTGGGCCCCTCACCCCCCGGCCCCCTCTCCCGTACACCCCCTTTTCGGCACCCTCGAGTGCCTGCCCTGTACGGGAGAGGGGGAGAACCCATCCCCGCACGAAGCTCGCGACGCGCGAGAAACCCGGCCTCCATCACCCCTCCCCCGAAGTTGGGGGAGGGGTCGGCCGCCGTCGCGAGGAACGAGCGAAAAGGCACCGGGGGAGAGGGCTCCGCCATCCCCGCGGAAACAGCTGCTTGCTTGCGCGGAAGCAGCACGAGGATTATACGTCCTGTTCTGTACGACCCCTGATCGTTCCTCCGTCGCCGGCCGCCCGGCGCCCGTGGTGTTCGTGCTGTTTCGCAAGCCGCCCGTCCGTCCGGAACGGTGGCGCGAAAGGCAGCGCTCGTACCGGCTTCCTCCTCGTGGCCCTCCCTCCCCCGTGCCGTACCGGGAGACCCCCGCTCCGGTTGTCGCAGTGCCCGCTCCCCACCCCCCGAGGCCCCATGACCGACCGCCCGATCGTCCCCCCGTCCGCGTTGCCGCGCGGGGTGCCGCGCTTTCCCTCCGTACTTCCCTCGCTGGCCGTCGCCCTGCTCGGGGCCGGCGTTCTGGCGGCCTGCGCGAGCGCCGGAGGCGGAACCGCAGCGCCGGGCGCGCCCCTGGGTGCCACCCCGGCGCCGGCGGACACGACCGTGTTCCCCGAGCCCATCGTCATCGCCACGGGCAGCAACGGCATCCTGGACGTGACGCTGCGGGTGGACACGGCCACGCTCCCCGTGCCCGGCGCGGGCAACCAGCTGCTGCGCGCGTGGACGCTGGTGCAGGCGAACGGCGTGTCGTACGACACCACCGCCTATCCCGGCCCCACCTTCGTGGTGAGCCCGGGCGACTCCGTGCGCATCCTGCTCGAAAACAACCTGCCGGCGCCCAACGACAACGAGAGCTGCGTGCCGTATCCCGCCTATGCGGCGGGGATCGACAAGTACCAGGACTGCTTCCACGGCTTCAACTGGACCAACATCCACTACCATGGCTTTCACGTAACGCCCGACAGCACGGGCGACGACGTGCTGCTGCAGATCGCGCCGGGGCAGCAGTACCAGTACGCGTTCGGCATCCCGGAAAACCAGTCGCCGGGGACGCACTGGTACCATCCGCACAAGCACGGTTCGGTGGCCATCCAGGTGGGCAACGGGATGTCGGGCGCGTTCATCGTGCGCGGCGGGGCGCTGGATTCGCTCACACGCGCGCTGGGGATGCGGGAGCACGTGATCGCCGTGCAGAAGGTGGATTCGCAGCTCAACCTGATCGACGGCGCCTTTTCGGGCACCACGCTGGTGAACGGGGCCGCCGCGCCCGTCATCACCATGCGCCCGGGCGAGGTGCAGCGCTGGCGCATCGTGGACGAGAACATCACCAAGACGGCGAACTTCGAAATCTCGTTCAGCAACCAGGACGGGCCGGAGCCGCTGCTGTACGACGTTGCGCGCGACGGGGTGCAGTACGCGCCCGCCAACTACACCACCAGCAACCCCGACCTCACGCTGCTGATGTCGCCGGGAAACCGGCTGGACGTCTTCGTCCAGGCGCCCACGGAGCCGGGGACGGACCTGGTGCAGGTGCGCAGCGTGGCCAACGGCCGGCAGCGCCGGCCGTCCACGGGGCTGGCCGCCACCACCGCCGCGGCGCCCGCGGCGCTCTTCTACGTGACCGTGGTGGATGACGGCGCGCCTGTGAACACCACGCTGCCGACCGCGCTCCCGCCGCTCCCGTCGTTCCTGGCCAACCTGCCGGGGCCGCTGGACCCGTCGCAGATCGACACCAGCCAGATCCCGACCATCGTCTTCCTGGACTCCGTGCCGGCCGGGGGGAACTCGGTCACCAACCCGTCGCGGTTCTACCTGGGCAACGCCCAGGACCCGTTCCAGCGCTTCAACGACAGCGTGGTGTACATCCCGGAGAGCAGCGCGGGGCAGCAGCAGCCCATGCTGCTGGGTGGCCTGCAGACGTGGATGGTGAAGAACTACGGCACGGCGACCAACCACCCGTTCCATATCCACATCAACCCGTTCCAGGTGATCGCCGTTACCGCCCCCAACCCCGCCGATCCCAACGCGGCGTTTTACACGCAGCTCAACGGCGCGTCGCAGCAGAACGGCGCGCCCATCTGGCTGGACGTGGTGCCGCTGCCGCTGCCCCTCATCGACACGGTGGGCGGAGTGGTGGACACGATTCCCGGCTACGTGATCATCCGCCAGCAGTACGAGGACTTCACGGGGCAGTACGTGATGCACTGCCACATCCTGGGCCACGAGGAGCGCGGGATGATGCAGGTGCTGCAGGTGTTCCCCAACGCGGCGGCGGCCGCAGCGGCCGCGCAGGCTGGCTACCCGCACGCCGGGCACGGCTCGCACACCGGCCACGACACCCCGCGGCCCGCCGCCGGATCGGGCGCCGGGGGTGGAGGCGGTCGTGGCGGCGGAGGTGGCGGGGGCGGCCCGGGTTCGGGACAGAACCGCCCGCACCAGCACTGATACGGCGCAACGACCCCTCCGCACATCGTGATCGCCCGGGAGAACCTCTCTCCCGGGCGATCACGATGTGCGGAGGGGTCGTTG
>DASQZE010000095.1:0-11497 GCA_035638875.1 Longimicrobium sp. | reverse complement strand
CAACCACAACACCACGCAGCGGTTGCTCCTGCTGCTGGAGTCGCGGCCCCTGGGCAACGCCAGCGCCTACGACCGCGTCGTTCGCAACGTGCTGGCGCGCTACGTGGAGGAGGACATCGTGAGCCCCGGCGACACGCCGTTCCGCGTGCCGCGCTTCCTGCAGAACGACGTGGCGCGCTACTGGCGCACCATGGCCGTGGACTTTGCCCACAAGCGGCGCGTGCGCGCGGCGAAAGGGTGGGCGCTGCGCAACGCCAAGCTCCGCATGTCGCGCAAGCTGCTGTACGCAGCGGGGCTGCTGACCTGCTTCTCGTGCGACTACGCGTTCCGCGCCCGTGCCCGGTCGCACCCCTGGTACGACGCCGGACAGGTGGTGCACCATTTGAGCGGGATGGCAAGGATGCCGCCTCTCGACATCGTGGCCGGGGTTGTGTTATACTTCGGGGTACTTTCGGGTGCGGCCGAGAGGCTGTTCGGCGCGTACGACGAGTTCCTGGGCGTGCTCCACGACCCGTCGCGGCGCGCGCACCTCGACACGCTGCCGCCGTCGCAGGCCGACGGCGATCCCGAGTACCAGGCTGTGCGGCACATGGCGACGCGCTTTCAGGACGCCCTCACGGAGATGTTCTTTCATCCCGGCACGCCGCTGCGCGAGCTCACCATCCGATACGGAGTCTTCTGATGGAGACCATCGGGTATTCCACGGGCGCACTCGCCCGCTCCGACGTGCACGGCGCCTTCGACCTGCTCGCGTACCGGGGTACCGGGGCCGTGGAGCTGTCGGCGCTGCGGGCGCATGAGCTGGCGCCGCTGCTGCAGGCCATCCCCGACCTTCCGCTCGACCCGTTCCCGCACATCTCCGTGCACGCGCCCAGCTCGTTCACGGCGGCCCAGGAGCCGGAGATCGTGGTGGCGCTGCTGCCCCTGGCGCGGGCGGGCTGGCTCGTGGTGGTGCACCCCGACACGCTCCACGACCTTCGCCCCTGGAGGCGGTTCGGCGCGCAGCTGTGCATCGAGAACATGGACGTGCGCAAGCCGGTGGGGCGTACGGTGCAGGAACTGCTGCCCGTCTTTGCGCGGCTGCCGCGGGCGTCGTTCTGCTTCGACGTGGCGCACGCGCGGCAGTGCGATCCTTCCATGGGCGAGGCCGTGCGGCTGCTGCAGGCATTTGGCGACCGGCTTGCCGAGGTGCACGTGAGCGAGCTCGATGCGCACAGCCGGCACGTGCGGCTGTCCGCCGCGGGCATCCGGGCGTGCCGACAGGTCGCGGCACTCATCCCGCCCGAAGTGCCGGCCATCATCGAAGCGCCCGTCCGTCCCCACGAGGTCGATGCCGAGCTGCAGGCCAGCCTGCGCGCGCTGGGCCGTTCCGCGGCGGTGGCCTGCGCGGCCTAGCGGGGGAACTCGCGGACCTTCGTATCGTATTTACGCCCACGCCGGGATGATTCCGGGCGCGGGCGTTTTCCAATCGGGCCTTCAGGCACCTCGCCGTTCCCACCTGATCTCACACGCTACGATGATCTCTCGATTTGGCCTTGCCGCGGCAGCGATGCTCCTGGCCGCGTGCGGCGTGCCGGCCGTGGGGCCCGCGCCGGCTGCCGTGGACGAGGCGCGGCTGGCGGAGCTGTACCAGGCGCAGGACTGCTTCGGGCTGCGGGACGCGTTGGCGGCATACGGCGGGCAGCGGGGCGGGGCGCTGGACTTCTACCGTGCGGCGGCGGACGTGGCGTTCAGCCGGCCGGACGCGGCCATCCCGGAGCTGCGCCGCTTTCTCGCCTCGGCTCCCGCCGCGGCGGACGACCGGCGGCGGCAGACGGCGTACGAGCTGCTGGCCGACGCCTACGTGCGCACGGGACGCTACCGTGACGCGGCCGAGATCTATGCCCGCCTGGCGGGCGAGGCTTCGACGGACAGCACGGGGCGCGAAGACGCGGCCAACGTGCGTGGGTTGTGGGCCGCGCTGGCGGGCACGCCCGCGCAGACGGTGGAGGCGCCCGGGCCCATCCGCATCACGACCACGCGCGACCGGGCCGGGCTCGTGAACGTGGCGGTGGCGGCGAACGGCCCGGCGGTCGACTTCGTGTGGGACACGGGCGCCAACCTCTCCACGGTTATCGAATCCACGGCGCGGGAGATGGGCTTTCGCGTGCTGGACGCGACGGTGAACGTGGGCTCCAGCACGGGCACCCTAACGCGCGCGCACGTAGGCATCGCACCGGAGCTGCGCATCGGCGGGGCCACGGTGCGCAACGCGGTGTTCCTGGTGTTCCCGGACAGCGCGCTGGCGTTTCCGCAGATCGGCTACCAGATCCGCGGCATCGTCGGCTTTCCCGTGATTGCGGCGTTCGGCGCGACCACGGTGATGCGCAGCGGCGAACTGGTGCTGGGCGATACGGCGGGTGCCGCCCTGGGCGAGCAGAACCTGTGCATGCGGGGGCTGATGCCCATCGTCGCGGCGGAGCACGAGGGCGAGCGGCTGCACTTCAACTTCGACACGGGCGCGCAGACGACGTCGCTGTACCCGCCGTTCCACGCGGCGCGCCGGGCGGCGGTGGAGCGCGGCCGGACGCCCGCGACGGTGCAGACGGGCGGGGCGGGGGGAATGCGCGAGGTGCAGGCGTACTCGTACTCGCCGCTCGTCCTCACCATCGGGGGGCGCGAGGTGACGGTCCCCACGGTGAGCGTGTTCGCCGAAAAGACGACGGACGACAGCGAGCGCGTGTTCGGCAACCTGGGCCAGGACGTCATCCGCCAGTTCGAGTCGATGACGCTCGACTTCCGCCGGATGCAGATTCGCTTCAACTAACGGATTCACGCGGAGCAGCAGAGGGCAGCACGATGCGTCACGGTGTGAGGCAGCAGCGTCGCTGTCGGGCGGGAGGCACAAGGTGAGTCGCGGGATGGATCAACGATCGTGCGAACGCGTCTGAGCAACTCCTTCGCGTCATCGACCGGTCAGGCAGCGAACAAGGCAGCCAGTTTCGTCAGCACTATCTTCTGAACGCCCGCGTCGATGCGGCCCAAGCGCTTGATGAGTCGCGTCTTGTCGACGGTCCGGAGCTGATCGAGCACGATCTCTCCCTTCTTTCCCTCGAACAGACAAGGGACCCGCGTTGGATACGTGCGTCCCTTCGTGGTCATCGGCGCAACGATCACCGTTGCGACGTGGCGATTCAACTCATCGGGTGAAACGATCAGGCAGGGCCGGGTCTTCTTGATCTCGCTTCCAACGGTCGGGTCCAGGCTCACGAGATACACACCGAATCGCTCCGCTACCATTCCCATTCCTCCTCGTCCCACGTGCTGGTGGATGGAACGTCATCGAGGAGCTTGTCGTCGCCTCGCCGGGCCATTTCGGCGAATGCGACATCCCAGCCCTCGCGCGGATGGCGGACGGCGCGGATCACGATCTGCCCGGCCTCCACTTCCAATTCGACCTCGTCACCGATCCCACTCTGCTCAAGCATGGGCTTCGGGAGACGGATCCCTCTCGAGTTGCCGATCTTGACCACGCGTGCTCGCATGAGATTCCTCCTTTGGTAAGCACAATGTAACTACATATCTGTGCTTGTACCAGCCCCGTGGTCTTGACCCGCGTTTTCTCGGCGAGGTTCTGTACAGGAGCCGGAAGATGTCCTGGCTCAGTCCAGCGAGCCGCTGTCCGCCGCGAGCCGTTCCTCGCCAGCCGCAGGGGCGCGGACGGCGCGCGGAGTCCGCGCCGCGCCGGGCGTGGCGGGAATCATCTCGCCGCAGACCTCCATCAACACGTCCGGATACGTCTCCGCGATCTGCAGCAGCCGGCCGACGGGGCCCTCGGCCTCGCGCTTTCCCTGCTCCCACGCGCGCACGGTGCTGGCGCTGACGCCCATCATCTGCGCGAAGATCGTCTGCGAGACGGAGAGCTTATGGCGGATGTTGCGGACAAGATGCGGTGGGTAGCAGGGAGGCCCCTCCAGGCGTGCCTTGCGAGCGGTCACTTCCACGGTATCAACGCGCAAGCCGGTCAACTCGCCTCGCTCGTAAGCGATTGCTTCCTGCAAGCCTCGAACGAGGAGCGCGCCTAGCTTTCCGTACCGCTGATCTTCACTCATCATCGCTCCCTCCTCAACTGAGTCGCGAGGTTCCGCAGCGTATGTCCTCGTCATCCAGCCATCCCGCCGCGGTCTCGTCGAACGAGGAGAGATGAACATAGGAGAGGAGGCGAGGCTTGATCTCCAAAGTATAACACCTCGTATCACAGATGGAAGAGGTGTGCAGCGTGGACGGGCGAAGGGTATACGAAGAACGGGAACGGCGGAAGGGGGCGGAGAGTGCCGGAAACACATCGGTCCGGCCGCTGGCGCGACCGGACCGATCATTATGCGAATCCCACGAAATCCATCACCAGAGCTTCAGCTTCGTGAGGTCCGCGCGGAGCTTGAGCAGGGCCTCGTCCTTCATCTTGGCCTCCAGCATCACGTCGAAAGGGACGGGTCCCGTCTCGCGCAGAAAGCTGGCGAACTCCCAGGGGTGCACGTAGTCGGCGTGCTGGCTCAGCAGGGGGGGCGCGGGCACCTCCTTCTTTCCCTTCATCACCATACGGGTGTCCAGCCGGGGCGAGGAGAAGTGCACCTTGGGCATGACCCCCGCGGGCCAGGTGGCCACGGCCGCGCGGCAGGCCTCGCCCAGGGTGAGCGTGCCGGGGTTCAGCAGGTGGTGCTGGTGGTCGAAGACGACGGGGATGCCGATGGCCTCGTGCACCCGCAGGCAGTCCTGCACGGTGTACAGCGTCTCGTCGTTCTCGATCACCAGGCGCCGGCGGCCGCCCTCGCTGAGCCGCGGATAGTTGGCGACGAAGCGCGACATGGCCGCGTCCTTGTCGCCGTAGGCGCCGCCCAGGTGCAGGATGACGATGGCCTCGGGACCCTGCTCCATGGCATCCAGCAGCTCCGCCTGGGTGTTCACGTCCCAGATGCCCTTGGCGTTGATCTTCTCGTCCAGCGCGGAGAGCAGCACGTACTGCGACGGATGCAGCGACAGGCGGATACCCCGCTCGCGGGCGATGCGCCCCAGCTCCGCCAGCCCATCCCGGCACTCGCCGATCTGCCCGTGGAACTGCGGCAGGTCCGGGTGCGTGCAGTAGGGGACGAAGTCGCTGGAGATGCGGTACATCCGCACGTCGATCTCGTCCAGGTAGTCCAGGATGCCGCGCAGGTACTGCATGGACACGTCCAGGTGCGGCCCCGTCTGCCACCGCCGCGCGTCGTTGCTCTTCAACCCTTCGCGCCCCGCCACCTTTACCGCGAACCCCAGCCGCCGCGGCCATTCGCGCTTCTGCATCCCCATCGGCCTCCGTTCGGTGTGCCCTGCGCCAACGCGGCGGGGGCGCGGCTGCACGAGCCGCGCCCCCGCGCGCATGGACCGTCGCGAATGCGCCGTGTGCGTCAGGCCTGCGGGCGCTGCACCAGCACCCACACCGTGTCGGTGCTGGCGCTGTAGAACATGCTGATCATCACGTTCTTCTGCCGGCCGTCGCGAAAGCGGAACTGGTAGGGAAACACCGTGTGGAGGTTCCGGTTCTCTACGCCCTCGACGAACTTGCCGTGGAACTCCTGCACCTTGGTGCACGGCGCCACCTCGTCAAAGAAGCTCTTGCCGATGGCGTCGCCCTTTTCAACGCGGGCCAGGCTGCTTTCCGTCTGGTTGAACTTGAGGACTGTCCCGCTGCGGTCCAGCTGGATCATCCCCACGGGCAGGGTGTCGAGCTCGTCTTCGCTGAGCACGTCGGCGCGGGTGAGGACGTCGCTGGTGCCGGTCATGGTGGCCTGCATAGGGGCTAGCTCCTGGGTACTTGGACTCGAGGATCAGGGTCAGGGTGCTCCCATGCCGGGTAGCAGCCGGCGGATTGCCCTCGCCAGAATCGTACCTGCTTGTACACACTTTGTCAAATCTATGTACAGTCTGCGATTCCGCCTTTTGATGAAGGTGCCGCGAGTGATGCCGGAGTGCCGCCCGGGTGGCGCGGCCCGGCTGTGCGGCGCATCGTGGCGCGCGGGTTGCAACCGGGGTCCGGCTCCCGGTGACGTTGCCCGCGAGGGTCCCACAGGCGTGCCGATGTTGTTGCGGCACCGGGGCATTGGCCGCTTTAGCAATCCAGGGAGATCCCGATGGCGAACAACGACATGGACAGGGTGGTACCGCTCGGCCAGCTGGACGACTACAAGGTGGCCGAGGGTGATCCGGACGTGCGCGGCTGGGAGGTCATGAGCTCGGACGGGCGCAAGATCGGCGAGGTGGACGAGCTGCTGGTGGACACCAGCGCCATGAAGGTGCGCTACCTGGACGTGGACGTGGAGGACGGCGTGATCGGCGACGGCCTGGACCGCCACGTCCTGATCCCCATCGGCTATGCGCGGCTGGAGCAGGAACGCGACTGCGTGATGGTGGACGGCCTGGCGTCGGCAGACCTGAAGGGGCTGCCGTCGTACGACCAGGGTCCGCTCACGCGCGACTTCGAGAGCTCCGTCCGCGACAGCTTTTCGGGCCGCGCCACCGGGTCCACCACGACGGCTGCGGGGATGACCGGCGCGGGACCGACGGGTGCCGGGGCGGGGATGACCGACACGGCCGGCCTGGACAGCACGCCGGGGACGGGCACGGGGCTGGGAATGTCCGGCACGGCGACCGGCGCGGACCTGTCTGACGCCGGCGCGAGGACGGGCGAGCACCACCTGGGCGACGGCGTCCCGGCGGGCGAGGGGATGCGCGCGGCGGGGTACGACGGCGGCAGCGCCAACCCGCTCCAGCCCGGCACGGGCTCCATGCGCACGGGGCTGGACTCCGATCTCGGGACGAGCACCGGCGGGATGTCCGCCGGGGCGGCGAACCCGGGGCATGGAGGATCCAACCTGTCCGGTGGATCGAACCTGTCCGGCGGGATGGCGGCTGATCCGGACGCCACGCTGGTGGGCGGGATGTCGGCCGGCGCGGGCTCGCAAGGGCCTGTGGGGGGGATGGGTACGAACCGCGGGCCGCAGGGGGACATGAGCCACCGCGCCAGCACGGGCTCGGCGGGCTCGGACTACCAGCACAACGCGGACGAGGACTTCTACGCCACGGACGCCTTTGACGACAGCCGCTTCTACGGCGCGCGCCGCGGCGGGACGGCGGGCGGCGGGCTGGGCGGCGGAAGCCCGGTGTCCGGCACGGCCGGAGCGGGGCTGGGCGGGGGCGGGATGACCGGATCGCCCAGCGATCCCGGCGGGATGGGCGGCGGCATGGGCCCGGACCGCGACGAGACGGCCCGGCTTGCGCGCGAAGCCTCGGAACGGCTGCGCGAGGACGAGCGGAACCGCGGCGTCGGTGGATCAGGCACGCCCTGATTCGCCCGCGGGATGGAGGGGCGCTCCCGCCGGTGCGGGGGCGCCCCGTTTGTTTCGTGGACCGGGCGCGGGGGAGGCCCTAGATTGTCCGCTCCCATGACCGAACCCGCGCCGACTGCCCGCCGAGGGCCATGGATCCTGGCCGTGGACATCGGCACGTCGTCCGTGCGGGCGGGGTGGATCGATGCCGCCGGAACGCCGCTTTCCCCAGAGATCGCGCGCGCGGAGCACGCGTGGAGCGCCCTGGCGCAGGACGGGATGGAGGCGGACGCGGAGGCGCTGGCGGACCTCTGCCTCCGCACGATCGACGAGGCCGTGCGGACGGGGCGGGCGGCGGGGATCGAGCCCGCGGCCGTGGGGATCGCCGCGTTCTGGCACGGGCTGATGGGGATCGGCGCGGACGGGCGGGCCGTGACGCCGCTCTACGGCTGGGGCGACGGGCGGGCGCGGGCGGCGGCGGACGGGCTTCGCGCGCGCGTGGATGAAGCGGAGGCGCACCGGCGGACGGGGTGCTTTCTGCACGAGGTGTATCCGGCGGCCAAGCTGGTCTGGCTGCGGGGCGCCGGGGGCGATAGCTTGCCGCCCGCATCCACCTGGGCCGGGATCGGCGAGCTGCTGGCGCTGCGATTGTTCGGCGAGCGGCGCACTTCCGTCTCCATGGCGAGCGGCACGGGGCTGATGGACCTGCGCCGCTGCGCGTGGGACCTGGAGATGCTGGACGTCGCCGGCATCGCGGCGGATGCCCTGCCGTCCATCGGCGACGATCCGTTCCGTGGCCTGCTGCCGGACTGGGCGCGGCGGTGGCCGGAGCTGGCCTCCATCCCCTGGTATCCCGCCCTGGGCGACGGCGCCTGCGCCAGTCTGGGCTCAGGCGCGGCGGGGCGGCGCGTGGGGCTGACCGTCGGCACCTCCGCGGCACTCCGCGTGCTGCGCGGGGACGCGGATCCCGTGGTGCCGGACGGGCTGTGGTGCTACCGGCTGGATGCGCGGCGGACAGTTGCCGGACGGGCGCTTTCCAACGGCGGCAGCGTGTTCGCGTGGCTCAAGCGGACGCTCCTGCTCCCCGCCGGGGACGATCTGGAGGCGCGCCTCGCCGCGATGACACCGGCGGGGCACGGACTGCGCATCGTCCCGCGCCTGCTGCCGGAGCGCCCGCCGCGGCCCGCCGGACCGGAGGCGGGGACGATCGCCGGATTGACGCAGGGGTCGGGGCCGCTGGAGATCGCGCGGGCGTGGCTGGAGGCGGCCGCGTTCGCCATGGCGGATGCGCTGGACGCGGTGGAGGCGGCGTTCGGGCCGGCGGACGAGGTGGTGGCCGGGGGCGGCGCGCTGCATGCGTCCCCCGCGTGGGCCCGCATCGTCGCGGACGCGCTGGGCCGCCCCATGCGCCTGTCGCCGCACGAGGAAAGCACCCTGCGCGGCGCCGCGCTCCTCGCGCTGGAGCGGATCGGGGCCGTCGCCGACGCGGTGGAGCTCGCGGGCGCGGGGGAGGAGACGGGGGAAAGGGTCGTGCCTGATCCGGCGGCGAACGAGGTGTATCGCCGCGCGCGGAGGGGCCCTCACCCGCTCGCGTAGGCTCGCACCCTCTCCCACAAACTGCGTGGGAGAGGGTATAGACTTCGACGAGCTCATCGGCGCGTGGCCCGGTCTCCGCCGGGACGCAGTTCTCCCCCTCCTGCCCGCGAAGCGGGGGAGGGGGCCGGGGGGAGGGGGCTCTCCGCCCACGGAGGATCGCCGGCTACAGGGCACGAGCTCCGTCGCTCTTCCGCTCCGTTCGCGGGGAAGGTCGGGGCGGAGCGCTCCTGCCGAGTCGGCCGAAGACGGATCCACATCGCCCATCCAGCAGTTTTCGCACAGACCAGGAAAATAGATGGCATCCGACGCCCAGAAGCTCGACCAGCTCTGCATCGACACCATCCGCACGCTCAGCATGGACGCGGTGCAGGCGGCCAACTCGGGCCACCCCGGCACGCCCATGGCGCTGGCGCCGCTGGCGTACGTCATCTGGACGCGCCACCTCAAGCACAACCCCGCCGACCCGGACTGGGCGGACCGCGACCGGTTCATCCTGTCTGCCGGGCACGCGTCCATGCTGCTGTACTCGCTGCTGTACCTGAGCGGCTACGGGCTCACCCTGGACGACATCAAGAACTTTCGCCAGTGGGACAGCCGCACGCCGGGGCACCCGGAGTACGGCCTGACCGTCGGCGTGGAGACGACGACGGGGCCGCTGGGGCAGGGCGTGGCCAACGGGGTGGGGATGGCGCTGGCGGAGGCGCACCTGGCCGCGCGCTACAACCGGCCCGGGCACGAGGTCATCGACCACTGCGTGTACGCCATCTGCTCCGACGGCGACCTGATGGAGGGCGTGGCGGCAGAGGCGGGCTCGCTGGCGGGGCACCTGGGGCTGGGCAAGCTCATCTACTTCTGGGACGACAACAAGATCACCATCGAGGGGAGCACCGACCTCGCGTTCACGGAGGACGTGGGCAGGCGCTTCGAGGCGTATGGCTGGCACACGGTGCGGGTGGAGGACGGCAACGACCTGGAGGCCCTGGACGCCGCGATCCGCGAGGCCAAGGCGGACCCGCGGCCGTCCATGATCTCCGTGCGCACCATCATCGGCTTCGGCTCGCCCAACAAGGCGGGGTCGGAAAAGGCGCACGGCGAGCCGCTGGGCGCGGACGAGATCAAGCTCACCAAGCAGGCGCTGGGCTGGCCCTCGCAGGAGCCGTTCTTCGTCCCGGACGAGGCGCTGGAGCACATGCGCTCCACGGCGGCCCGCGGGGCCGAGACGCAGGCTGAGTGGCAGACGCGCTTCGACGCCTACCGCGCCGCGCACCCGGACGCGGCGGCGGAGCTGGAGCAGGCGCTGTCCCGCACGCTGCCCGAGGGGTGGGACGCGGACATCCCCACGTGGTCGCCGGAGGACAAGCCGATCGCCACGCGCGCCGCGTCGGGCAAGGCACTGAACGCCATTGCGAAGCGGGTGCCCTGGCTCATGGGCGGGTCGGCGGACCTGTCGGGAAGCAACCTGACGGACATCGAGGGCGGCGGCGACCTGCTGGCGGGCAGCTACGGCGGGCGCATCCTGCACTTCGGCGTGCGCGAGCACGGCATGGGCTCGGTGATGAACGGGATGACGCTGCACGGCGGCGTGCGGGTGTTCGGCGGCACGTTCCTCATCTTCAGCGAGTACATGCGGCCGCCCATCCGCCTGGCGGCGCTGATGGAGCAGCCGACCATCTACGTCTTTACGCACGACAGCGTGGGCCTGGGCGAGGACGGCCCCACGCACCAGCCCATCGAGCAGCTGCCGTCGCTGCGCGCCATCCCCGGCCTGATCGACCTGCGCCCGGGCGACGCGAACGAGACGGCGGAGGCGTGGCGCTTTGCCATGGAGCACACGCACGGCCCCGTGTTCTTCGCCCTGACGCGGCAGGCGCTGCCGCACCTGGACCGGAGCACGCTGGGCGCGGCGTCGGGCCTGCGGCGCGGCGCGTACGTGCTGGCGGACGCGGAGGGCGGCGACCCGCAGGTGATCCTGATCGCCAGCGGCTCGGAGGTGGCGCTGATCCTGGAGGCCCGGGAGAAGCTGGAGGCGGAGGGGATCCGCGCGCGCGCGGTGAGCATGCCCAGCTGGGCGCTGTTCGCGCAGCAGGACAAGGCGTATCGCGACGAGGTGCTGCCGCCAGCGGTCAAGGCGCGCATCGCGGTCGAGGCGGCGCATCCCATGGGGTGGGAAAAGTGGATCGGCGGCGAGGGCGCGGCCATCGGCATCAGCCGGTTCGGGGCGTCGGCGCCGGCCAAGCGCGTGTTCGAGGAGCTGGGCTTCAGCGCGCAGAACGTGGCCGCCAAGGCCAAAGAGTGCCTGGGGATGGGCAGCGCCGGCGCCGAGCACGGCCGCGCGGGCGCGGGACCGACGGCGCACGGGACGGACGAAACGAGTGCGTGAGTGCGGACGTGCGTGAGTGCGGAAGTGGACCGGCGATGGGGATGGGTACGATCCGCATCACCAGCCGCCGTTCACTCACGCACTGACGCACTCATACCGGATGTCCGAATTGAGTGTGCACTCAAAGTTCTAAGAATGGCCTCACGCGGAGAGCGCGGAGGACGCGGGAGAACAGATGAGA
>DASQZE010000094.1:0-1782 GCA_035638875.1 Longimicrobium sp. | reverse complement strand
GCCAGGTCGCGCGTGGAGGGCACGCGGTGGCCGGCGCGCAGCATCCCCTCCAGGATGGCCCGCCGCAGCCCGTCGTAGATCTGCCGGTGCAGGGGCACTGCGCTGGTCCGGTCCACCGGCAGCAGCGCGAGGAGCTCGGGGCTGGCGGGGGAGACCGACGGCGTGCGGCGCGGCGAAGTGGTCATGGTTGATTGACGCGGATTGGCCATGGACCGCATGCCGCCCGGGGATGAATATTCGACCGGTACGCCGTTCCGGCAACCGCTCGCGCGCCACCCCCGATGCCCCGATGACCGATACGCTGCTCGCCCCGCCCATGGCCGATCCCGCGCCCGCGCGGCTGGCCATTCCCGCTGCGCCCGTCCGCGACAGCTCGCGCGACTTCCACTTTCTGCACGGGCGGTGGCGCGTGCACAACCGGCGCCTGCTGCACCCGCTCACGGGCTCGGACGCGTGGACGGAGTTCGAAGGCCGCTCGCACGTGCGGCCGGTGTGGGACGGCCGCGCGAACCTGGAGGAGTGGGATGCGGATGCGCCGGCGGGGCGGATGCGCGCCGTGTCGCTGCACCTTCACGATCCGCGCTCCGGCGAGTGGCGCCTGCACTGGGCCACGCGCGATTCCGGCCGCGTGGGCGTGGCGGCGGTCGGTACGTTCGCGCACGGGCGCGGTGAGTTCTACGCGCAGGAGGAGTTCGAGGGGCGCACGATCTTCCTTCGCCTGGTGTGGGAGGACCGCGGCCCCGCGGAATGCCGCTTCGAGCAGGCGTTCTCGGAGGATGGCGGCCGGCTGTGGGAGACCAACTGGATCATGGATTTCAAGCGCCTCCCCGACGACGATGACGACGCGTCCCACCGCGCGTCCATCATCGACCGCGAACCCGTCGATGCAGGGGCCGGGAGCGGCGCGCACGACTTCGACTTCCTGCACGGGACGTGGCGCATCCACAACCGCCGTCTCCGCGATCCGCTGGCCGGGTTCGGCGAGTGGTACGCGTTCGACGGCAGCGCCACCGAGCTTCCGCTCTGGGATGGGGACGCGAACCTGGAGGAGTACGAGGCCACGCTCCCCGGCGGACAGCGCATCCACGGCCTCGCGCTGCGCCTGTACGAGCCGGATGCGCGCCGGTGGACCATCCACTGGGCCAGCAGCGACCGCGGGCGGCTGGACCCGGCGCTCACGGGCACGTTCCGCGACGGCGTGGGCGAGTTCATCAGCCACGAGGATTTCGGCGGGCGGATGGTGCTCGTGCGCTTTCACTGGACGAGCGCCGGCCCGGACGCCGCGCGGTGGGAGCAGGCGTTCTCCGCGGACGGTGGCCGCACCTGGGAGACGAACTGGATGATGGATTTCACCCGCACCGGCACGGCGGCCGCCCTGGCGTCGTCATCCCTGCCCGCCTGCGTAGATGTGGTGGATGGGGCCGCGGATGATGATGATGCGGGCGACGGATCGGACGCGGCCTCGTGCTGCGAGGTGGTGGAGCTGCGGCGGTACCTGATGCGTCCGCGCGGGCGCGACACGCTGATCGAGCTCTTTGACCGCGAGTTCCTGGAGACGCAGGAGGCAGCGGGGATGACGGTGATCGCGCAGTTCCGCGACCTGGACCGGCCGAACGTCTTTCCCTGGTTCCGCGGCTTTCCCGGCATTCCGCAGCGCGCGGAGGCGCTGGCGGCGTTCTACGACGGGCCGGTGTGGGCGCAGCACCGGGATGCGGCGAACCTCACCATGATCAGTTCCGACGACGTGCTCCTGCTGCGGCCGGCGCGTCCCGGCTCCGGACT
>DASQZE010000093.1:0-5016 GCA_035638875.1 Longimicrobium sp. | reverse complement strand
GAGACGGGCAGGCACGGCCCCTGCACCCCCGCCGAAGCATTGCGTCCGCCGTGGCGAACGGGCCTGGACGCGGCGGAGACCAACGCGCCGCGCGTCGCCTTTCTGACCTGGACGGTGCGTGGCGCCGGGCGGCTGGAAGCGCGATGGCATGATCGCTGAGTGAGCAGAGCCCAACGTGCTCACTTTGAGGAAGATGCCAGCCACCGCCACACCGCCATCCGCCGATCCCATCGCTCCCGCCGACGCGTGGTTCGCCGCGCGCGGGTGGGAGCCGTTCGCGTTTCAGCGCGACGTGTGGCGCGCGTACCTGGACGGGGAGAGCGGTCTCATCCACGCGGCCACGGGCACGGGCAAGACGTACGCGGCGTGGCTGGGCGCCGTGCTGGAGTGGATCCGGGAGCACCCGGACGATCCCACCGCGGGTAAGGCGCCGCCCCTGCGCATCCTGTGGATCACCCCCCTGCGCGCCTTGGCGGCGGACACGGAAGAGGCGCTGCGCCTGCCGCTGCAGGACCTGAAGCTGCCGTGGACGCTGGAGAGCCGCACGGGCGACACCTCGTCCGCCACCCGCTCGCGGCAGCGGAAGCGCCTGCCGACGGCGCTGGTCACCACGCCGGAGAGCCTGGCGCTGCTCCTGAGCCGCGACGACGCGCGGCTGCTGTTCGCCGACCTGCGCGCCGTGGTGGTGGACGAGTGGCACGAGCTGATGGGGAGCAAGCGCGGCGTGCAGGTGGAGCTGGCCCTGGCGCGGCTGCGCGGCTGGCGGCCGGGGCTGCGCACGTGGGGGCTGAGCGCCACTATCGGCAACCTTCAGGACGCGCAGGACGCGCTGCTGGGCACGGCACCAGACCGTCCACAGGGGCGCATCGTCCAGGCGCACATCCAGAAGGCGGTGGTGGTGGATGCGCTCATCCCGCCCACCATCGAGCGCTTTCCCTGGGCCGGGCACCTGGGCACGCAGATGCTGCCGCAGGTAGTGGACGCGGTGGAAGAGGGCGAAACCGCCATCGTGTTTACGAACACCCGTTCACAAACCGAGATCTGGTACCAGGCGCTGCTGGACGCGCGGCCCGACTGGGCGGGGCAGATCGCGCTGCACCACGGCTCGCTGGAGCGGTCCCGCCGCGAATGGGTGGAGAACGGCCTGCGGTCCGGAAAGCTGCGCTGCGTGGTCGCCACGTCGTCGCTGGACCTGGGCGTGGACTTCTCCCCGGTGGATCGCGTGCTGCAGATCGGCAGCCCCAAGGGGGTCGCGCGGCTGGTGCAGCGAGCGGGGCGCAGCGGGCACCGTCCAGGCGCCACCAGCCGCGTGACCTGCGTGCCGACGAACGCGCTGGAACTCATCGAAGTCGCCGCCGCGCGCGACGGGATGTTCGCCGGCGCGGTGGAGTCGCGCCTCCCCGTGGACCGCCCGCTGGACCTGCTCGCGCAGCACGTGGTCACCGTGGCGCTGGGCGGCGGGTTCCGCGCGGACGAGCTCCAGGCCGAGGTGCGCACGACCCGCTCGTACGCTGGGCTGCTGGACGACGAGTGGCAGTGGGTGCTGGACTTCGTCACGCGCGGGGGCGAGGCGCTGCGCGCGTATCCCGAGTTCCAGCGCGTGGTCATCAGCGAGGACGGCACCTACAACGTGGGCGACAAGCAGATCGCGCGGCGGCACCGGATGTCCATCGGCACCATCGTCAGCGATGCGTCGGTCACGGTGAAGTACATGGGCGGCGGATCGCTGGGGTCGGTGGAGGAGGGCTTCATCGCGCGGCTGAACCCGGGCGACAAGTTCGTCTTCGCCGGCAAGCCGCTGGAGTTCGTCCGCGTGCGCGACATGGTGGCGTGGGTGCGGCGCGCCACGAGCACCAAGGGGATGATCCCGCGGTGGATGGGCGCGCGCATGCCGCTCTCGACGGAGTTGGCGGCCTCGCTGCGCGCGCGGCTGGAAGAGGCCTCGCGCGGCGTGTGGCGCGACCCGGAGATGCAGGCCATCCGCCCCATCCTGGAGATCCAGGCCCGCTGGTCGGCCATTCCCGCCGCGGACGAGCTGCTCATCGAGCGGGTAAAGACGCGCGAAGGGCACCACCTCTTCTTCTTCCCGTTCGAAGGCCGGCTCGTCCACGAGGGGCTGGCGGCGCTGTTCGCGTACCGCATCAGCCGCCTGAAGCCCATCTCGTTCACGTTCTCCATGAACGACTACGGGATGGAGCTGCTCTCGCCCGACCCCGCGCCGCTGGACGAGGCGCTGGCGGCCGGCCTGCTGAGCCCGCGCAACCTGCTGGACGACGTGCCCGCCAGCCTGAACGCCACGGAGATGGCGCGGCGGCAGTTCCGCGAGATCGCGCGCGTGGCGGGGCTGGTGTTCCAGGGCTTTCCCCACGCGGGCAAGACGGCGCGGCAGCTGCAGGCGTCCAGCGGCCTGTTCTTCGACGTGTTCACGCGCTACGACCCCGGCAACCTGCTCGTGAGCCAGGCCCACCGCGAGGTGCTGGAGCGGCAGCTGGAAAGCAGCCGGCTAGGCCGAACGCTGGAGCGCCTGGCCGCCGGCCGCGTGATCGTCACCGAGCCCAGGCGCACGCCGCCGCTCGCCTTCCCCCTGCTGGTGGACCGCACGCGCGAGGCCGTGACGAGCGAGTCGCTGTCGGACCGCGTGCGGCGCATGCAGGTGGCGCTGGAGAAGGCGGCGGACACGGGGAAGTAGACGGACGGGCACGGGGATCAAGGCGGGTCCGGATGGGCCGTGGGGCGGATTCGAGGAGGATTGGGCGGGCATCCACCCCCGGCGATTGAAATCGCGGCACCGAAAACGTGATGTCGGCCTTCGCCGACGGCTCTTGCACGAGCGGCGTACCATGCGCGACGCCGGCAACCGTCCCAATCGTGCCGGTGGGCGTGGTGCCGATAGGTGTTCACGCTGTTGAAGCCTCGTTCGGCGAGCGCAGCGAGTCGAGACGGGGCTTATGGCTTTTCCAGCGGCGGATTTATCCGCTCAGGCGGGATGCGTGCGTTTTCGCGCGGCTTGCTCCTATCGCGCGACGCGTCTCCTGCCGGCAGGCGTTCGACGACGTCCCTCGATCTCATGTCGAATCCGAAAAAACAATACTTGGGGATACGGACAGGGTCGGCCGGAGGAGCAGAAACCAGCATCGTTATTCATCTTCCTCTGTCTAGCTCTGGTCCGCTGTACGCTGATCATTTCTCAGGATATGGTAGCACACGGCTGGCGCATCACGCATCTTGGGGGTAGTCTCCGCGGAAGTGCAGGCATATTTTCTCGCGTGGTGGTGTTTTACGAGCATGCAGGACGCAAAGCTGGACGTGGCGGACGGAGACCTGGAGATCGACCTGTGCGGCGAGCGGCTGGTGCTGCTGCCGGAGAAAGCGGCGTACCGGCCCGCGCACCGCACGCTGCTGGTGGCGGACCCCCACTTTGGCAAGGCGGCAGCGTTCCGGGCGCTGGGGGTGCCCGTACCCTTCGGCACCACGGCGGAGAACCTGGCCCGCCTTACGCGCACGGTGGCGCGGACGGGGGCGGAACGCATCGTCTTTTTGGGCGACTTCTTCCACGCCCGCGCGGGAAAAGCCAAGCGGACGCTGGACACACTGGCCGAGTGGCGCGAGGCGTACCCCGAACTGCACCTCACGCTCGTGCGCGGCAACCACGACCGGCACGCGGGCGACCCCCCGGCGGAGCTGCGCATCGCCTGCGTGGACGGGCCCCTGTCCGCGGCGCCGTACGCCTACGCGCACCACCCGGAGGCCGCGCCCGCGTGCTACGTGCTGGCCGGGCACGTGCACCCGTCCGTGACCCTGCGGGGGGCGGGGCGGCAGCGCGAGCGGCTGGCGTGCTTTCACCTGGGGCCGCACGTGGGCATTCTGCCTGCGTTCGGCGATTTTACGGGGACGGCGGACGTGTCGGTGATCCCCGGCGACCGGGTGTACGTGGTGGCCGGCGATCAGGTAGTGGCGGCGGTATGATTCCGCGGACGGCACGTGCGCTGCAGGGCGTGCCGGGGCTGCGCAGGGCTTTGATCAGCAAGGAGATACGAGCGTGGGAGACATCCCGTTGATGCGTGCAGGGCTGTCCATCATGGCGGTGATCGCCGCGGTGGGGGGGCTCTCGCTGGTGATCCTGCCGGACGAGGGCAAGAAGAACGGCAAAATGGGCAAGGGCAAGGGCGACGGCGACCGCGTGGTGGCGGTGGCCCCCGCGGGCGCCGGCGCCGTTCCGCCGGTGGCTGCCGCGGTGACGGATTCGGCGGGCGCATTCGCCTGCCGGCAGGACGCGGCGGGTATCCAGCTGCCCAACAGCGTGCCCGAGTCCAGCGGCCTGGCCCTGGGCGCGGGCGGCGACTTCCTGTGGACGCACAACGATTCCGGCCAGCCGGTGCTGTACCGCGTGGGCCTGGACGGCCGCCCGCGCGGGCAGGTGAACGTGACGGGCGCGAACGTGCAGGACTGGGAAGACGTGGCCGCCGGCCCCTGCCCCGGTGGCGGGCGCTGCCTGTTCGTGGGCGACATCGGGGACAACGAGGCGCGGCGGCCCAGCATCACCATCTACCGACTGCCCGAGCCCCCCGTGGGCGATGCGCAGACCCTGCTGCCGCCGGACGCGTTGACGGCCTCGTATCCCGAGGGCCCGCAGGACGCCGAAGCCCTGTTCGTGCTCCCCGACGGCGCCGTGTACATCGTCACCAAGGGCGAGAAGGGGCCGGTGACGCTCTACCAGCTTCCCCGCGACGCGCGCCCCGGCACCGTTGCCCGGCTGAGGCGCGTGGCGCAGCTGAACGCGGACGAGGTGAAGCGGGCGGAGCGCATCACGGGAGCGGCGGCCTCGCCGGACGGCAACTGGTTCGCCCTGCGCACGCTGCGCGAGGTCTCGTTCTATCCCACGGGCAGCCTGTCCGCGGAGCGCCTGCCCGCGCCGCTCACGTTCGACCTGCGCGCGCTGCAGGAGCCGCAGGGCGAGGCGGTGGAGTTTGGCCGCGACGGCGTGATCCACCTGAGCAGCGAGGGCGGCAAGCGGTC
>DASQZE010000092.1:0-2720 GCA_035638875.1 Longimicrobium sp. | reverse complement strand
GCTATACTGAGGTCGGACACCGTGTTCTGAGGCTTGAGCGTGAATGGGAGCTTAGACAACTCCATTCTGCCAAACCGTGGGACCGGTGTCCACCTTTTTTTGCCTACCTGCAACTAAATCGACGAAGAACCTAAAAAGGAGCGGGGGCGACAGATCAGGTGATCTATCGCCCCCGTTTGGGCAGATTCGGGCGCGGTACGCGCGCTTCAGGCATCGAGACCCATGGCTGCAACCCTCCCGTGGATGTGGTTCGCGACCTTTCCCGCAGTCGTTGCCATCTATCGTAATGTAAACAAAGGGAACGGTCAAGGCCCCACGCGAAGTCCCGTCGCGCACGCCGGTTCCCGTCCCCCGCCGCTCTGATGCCGCGACGGATCAGCGCCCCGCGCTGACCACCGTGCCGCCGCGCACCACGCCGACGGCGACCTCCTTTTGCGGCACGTCGCCGTTGCGGTCGAAGCGGATGGTGCCGGTTACGCCCTCCACGGCCGGGTGCCGGGTGCCGATCCCCTCCAGGTACGCGCGGATCCGCTCGCGGTCCGTTCCCCCCTCCGCCAGCGCGCGGGCAATCACGAGCACCGCATCGTATGCCAGGGCCGCGTCCGCGTTGGCCGGCTGCTTGTAGCGCTTCTGGTAGTCCGCCACGAAGCGCCCCGCCACCTGGCTGCGCGCATCGCCAAAGAACGCGGCGCCGATGTACACCCCCTCCGCCACGGCGCCCTGCTCCTCGATCCCCAGCAGCCCGTCCGCGCCCATTACCCGGCCCGTGTAGCCCAGCCGCCGCACCAGGGGCAGGATGGCCGCCGCGTCGTCCGCCGTCCCCGCGATGAACAGCGCGTCCATCCCCCGCGCCAGCGCCCGCCGCACGTACGGCTCCGCGCCGCCGGCCTCCGCGAGCATTTCCGTGAGATACGGGTCCTGCGCCACCACCTGCCCGCCGTCGCGCCGGAACGCCGACGCAAAGCTGGCGGAGACGCCGCGCCCGTACTCGTCGTTGACGTACAGGATGGCCGCGCGCCGCGGCCCCTGCGCCAGCGTCCACCGGGCCAGCGCGGGTCCGTAGGCCAGGTCGCTGGGCGAGACGCGGAAGGTCCACGGCCCCGCGTGCGTCACCTCCGGGCTGCTGGCCGTGGGCGAGAGCGCCACCACCCCGCCGCGCGGGTCGTTGTACACGGTGGCCGCCGCCAGCGTCGCCGACGAGTTGATGTGCCCCACCACCGCCACCACGCGCGGGTCGTCGTGCAGTTCGTGGGCGACCTCGATGGCGTGCTGCGAGTCGCCCCGGTCGTCCTTGACCACGAGCGCCAGCTTGCGGCCGTCGATGCCGCCGCGGGCATTGATCTCGGCCACGGCCATCTCCGCCGCCTGCCGCATGGAGCGGCCGCCCGCCGTACCGATGGACCCGGCCAGCCCCACGTGGATCTCGCCGCCGCCTCCTCCTCCGCCGCACGCGCCCAGGCCCAGCGCCAGCAACGCACCCGCGAACTTGCAGCCGACCTTCATCCGCCGTCCTCGTTCCGATTGAGACGCCTGTCGACCCTGCGGCACGTGGCCGCTTTCCTCCGCCGGCAAAACGATGCGGACGGCGCACGTGTGGCTCCGTCCGCCTGCTGGACTGCTGGAGACGGCATGAATATACGCGAATGCACCCCGGGAGCGAGAGGCTCACGTTCCGCATCACGATCCGGCCGTCCCTGCGATGCGACGCGCGGGACCGCATGCCTGCGATCCCGCGCGCGGAAGATTGATCTAGCGGGGCCGGGGATCCGCCCGGCGCCATCCGATCCGTTCAGTCCGGATGCCCGGCCAGGGTGAGGGGCCCCGGCCGGACGTCCGGAGACGCGGACCTAGATGGAGAACGACGCCACGAACGGGCAGCCCGGGACGCCCGGCGGCGGCGTGGGCACCCCCTGCTGCTGCGATCCGGCCTTGACGAGCACCTGCGAGGGAGAAGGCACCTGGAGCTGCACCACGCCCGCCGGGTTCGTCCACCCCTGCGTAAAGCCGGCGTAGGTGACGCCGTTCACGGTCACGAACTCGTTGGGACGCGGGGTCACGCCATCCAACTTGAACACCTGCACGGAGATGCAGCGCGGCGCGAACGGCGTGTCCACGTTCAGGCGCGGCGCCAGCGTCGACACGGTGGCATCGATGGAGGTGGGCGTCACGGTCGCCGTCCCCACCTCGACCCAGTTCCCCGTCTGCGTGTCGAACGTCCACAGGGCGCGGGTGGGGACCGCCGTGCCGCCGCGCAGCGGAAGCCGGATGGTGGCCTGCTGCCCCGGGGCCAGGTCCAGCCGCTGCCCCTGCGCATCCGTCGCGATCACGTTGATCATCCCGAACGACTCGATCTGCACCGGGGCGCCGGTGGTGGTGATGCCCGAGAAGTCGCCGGGCGCGGTGCTGAACTGGGCCGGGTCCTGGGTGTCGATGTACGACGCCCGCACGCTCACCGCCGCTCCCGGAGCCACGCCGGCAAAGGCGTTCGCGGGGATGTCCACCTGGCCGCCGCCCGCGAAGGTCACCGTGCCGCCCGTGTTCGCCGCGATGACGGTGGCCGCGGGAAGCTGCTTGATGAGGATGGGCCGGCGAAGCTCCGCGCCGGACCGCACCGCGAAGATGGCCGTGGTGCCGTCGTAGCCTGGCGCTTCAACCGTCACGGCGAGCCGCGGCGTCACCGGCAGGCCGGAGATCCGGAACTGGCCCGCGGCGTCCGTCAC
>DASQZE010000091.1:0-5607 GCA_035638875.1 Longimicrobium sp. | reverse complement strand
CGTGTGAGGCCATCTTTCAAGGCGGGATACACAATCGAGCCGAGGACTTGCGATCACTGCGCGATGGCCCGCCCGTGCGCCTCGCGTACCATCGACCCCACCTCGCTGTTCAGCCGGTACGCCGCGATGCCGATCACGAGCACCGACGCGAAGATCCAGCCCAGGACCCATGCCGGCAGCCCCTGCGAATTACCGGTAGACGCGCGGTAGATGCCGGCCTGGATGGCGCCCAGCAGCAGCGTCGCGACGACGGCGATCAGGGCGATGAAGCGCTGCATCCGCGCGATGATGGGCGCCTGCTCCGTGCGGGGCAGGGCCAAAAAGCGGCGCTTCTCCGGCAGGTTCCACAGGTGCGGACTGGACGCGCCGGCCGCGGCCATGGCGTGCATCATCAGCGCGAGCGCGGCGGTGATGGCCGGGAGCAGGAACCACGATGCGATGGAGCGCCCCGCCCATGCGTCCGGCTGCCCCGAGAACCCGAAGTGCACGGGGATGCGCTCCGGCAGGTGCGGATACGCCCACGCGGAGCCGGCGAAGAGGGCCAGGATGAGGATCGCGTTCAGCAGGCGGTAGCGTTGCGTGGTCATGGCGAGCCGTGGATGACGGTCGATGCGGTCGCGGTCGTCATCAAGATACGAAGCCGGATGATCGTGGGTTGCGCAGCCCTGGATCCGCGATTCTCCGCGCCTGCTGCACGACGTGATCCGCCATCAGCACCGATATCATCGGGCACCTGCCCACCGCGCCGTCAGTCCGCGAGACGGGGTCGGACGGTGCGGAAGGCGGCGGCTGGGCCGCGGGTCGCCTCCGGCTTCACGAATCCTCCGGAAGCCGCTCGCCTGGGGGCTGCGGATTCGTCCCCGCGGGTGGACACGACCGGGCTCCCGTGGAGCGTCACGACGGTGACCTCCGGGAGCGCCCCGATGCGAAAGGGAATTCCCCAGAAGTTCGTCCCCGGGTTGATGTACAGCACCGAACGCCCCTCGCGGTACACGCCCATGGCATGCTCCAGGAAGACGGATGCCACGCTCCACCGCAGCGGGGGCACGGAGAGCTGCCCGTGGTGCGTGTGCCCGCTCAGCGTCAGGTCCGCGCCCAGCCGCACGAGCCCCGGCCACAGGGCAGGGTTGTGCGCGAGCACGATGGAGAACGCGTCCCCGGGAACCGCGGCCATCGTGCGCCGGAGGTCCGGCGCGACGGGACTGTCGCCGGGGTGGCGCCCGCCGGCCGGGTCCCCCGTGCCCGCGAGCCAGAACCGCGCCCCGTTCCGCTCCATCGGCACCGCCTCGTTCACGAGCACCCGCCAGCCCAGGCGCTCCATCCCCCGCCGCACCGGCTCCCACCCGGCGTAGACGTCGTGGTTGCCCGCCACCGCCACCACCCCCAGCGGCGCGGCAAGATCGCCGAACGCGCGGCCCAGCGGCTCCACGTCACGCGCGTAGTCGTCCACCTGGTCGCCCGTGAGGACGATCAGGTCCGGCTCCGCGTCGCGGACCGCCTTCGCGATGCGCGCGAGGTGCCGCCGCGACGTGTGCGGCCCCACGTGCAGGTCGGAGAGCTGCACGATGCGCATCCCCTCCAGCCCCCGCGGCAGTTCCTCGAAGCTTGCGTCCAGGGGACGGACCACCAGGCGCCGCGTCCCCACGTAGCCCCACACGGCGCCGATCAGCACGACGAGGCCCATCACCCCGAGGGCCCCGCGGCCGGCCTGCGCCGCGCTTCCGAACGGCAGCCCGGCGATCAGCCCCACGAGCCCGGCGGCGGCGAGCACCAGGAGCGCCAGCTGGGCGTACCAGAACGGCCGGAAGATCCAGGTGCGGGCAAAGGCGGACGGGTACGCCCCTCCACCCATCCCCTGGAGGATCAGCACGATCGGCAGCACCAGGAGCAGCATCAGGGCGAGCACCGCGCCCCACCCGCCGGGGATCATCGGCGCGAGGAGCCCGCCGACCACCAGCCAGAGTGCGCCGTTCCACGCCAGGAACCCCGCCACGACCTTCCACAGACTCGGCACCACGTTCCTCCTTTTCGCGTGACCCTGCTCCAGCGCTCCGGCGCTTGCCCCGGCTCCCGACGGACGGGGCCGCACTACCCGGCCAGCGTCTTGTGGAGTAATTTGCACCGGGTGCAAGAAGTATATTGCACTCGGTGCAAAATTCAAGGGGTCCATCCGCGGAGTGCTGATGACGCAGCAGGGGCGCAGGGAGCAGAAGCGGGAGGAGACGAGGCGGCGACTCATGCGCGAGGGGCAGCGGCTCTTTGCCGAGCAGGGCTTCGACCGTACGAGCGTGGATGAGATCGCGGCGGCGGCCGGGGTCTCCCGCCGCACCTTCTTCCACTACTTCGGCTCCAAGGAGGACGTCGTGCTTTCCCGGCACGACGACTTCGAGCGAGCGCTCCTGGACGCCATCCGCACGGCCCCGCCGGAAGCGCCGCTCCTGGGCGTGGCCGAGCAGGCGGTGATCGCCGCGCTGGGATCGTTCGATGCCGACGAGGCGCGGCTTCTGGAGCAGCTCAAGCGCGACACGCCCGCGCTCCGCGCGCGCGATCACGGGAAGTACGAGCGTTTGGAGCGCTCCATCGCGGGTGCGCTCGCGGAGCGTTCCGGTGCATCGCCGGACGACCTGCGCACGCGCCTGGACGCGATGCTCGTCACCGGGATCCTGCGGGTGGGCGGGTCGGAGTGGGTCAGGGCGCTGGCCGCGGGCGTGCCGATCGAGGAGTACGTGCGGCAGGTCGTGCGTTTGCTCGGCCGCGAGCTGAGTTCGGCGCCTGCCGAAGGCAGCTGAACGAGCAGGTCCGATCCGGGACTGGGACCCAAAAAGGCCAAGCCTCCCCGGGCGAATGAATTCGCTGCTTCGCTGCAACAAACACACGAAATCCGCTTGCGCGGATTGCCCGTCACGGGTGAGTGCCACGCCGGCACGGGGCCCGAGGGGAAATGAAGTTCTCCCCCTCCTGCCCGCGAAGCGGGGGAGGGGGCCGGGGGGAGGGGGCTCTCCGCCGGTGCTAGGTCGCCGCCGCCGCGATGAAACCAATCCTACCTCCCCCAGGGGTTTTTGGGGGAGGTCGCGAGGAACAGCGGGAGGGGGCGCCCGCCGGATCTCCGCCTCCCTGCACGACTGCAGTTCTCCCCCTCTCCCGGCGCGGTTTCCCCGTGAAGGGCGCGGCGGAGGACGCCGTCGGGAGGGGGCCGGGGGATGCTACTCCTCCCGCACCACCCGCCCGTGCAGCATCACCATCCGCACGTTGCGCATGGCGGACACGTCCTGCGTCGGGTCGCCGATGACCGCGACGAGGTCCGCCAGCAGGCCCGTGCGCACCGCGCCGCGGTCCGGCAGGCGCAGCACCCGCGCGTTCACCGACGTCGCCGCGCGCATCACGTCCAGCGGCCGCATCCCGTACTCCACCATCAGCTCCAGCTCGCGCGCGTTCTCCCCGTGCGCGAACACCCCCGCGTCGCTTCCGAAGCAGATGGTCACCCCGCCGCCAGCGCCGCCCGCATGCTCGTCCGCTTGGCCACGATGCGCGCCGGCTCCGGGTCCACGCCCGGCCGCCAGCCGCGGTAGCGCGAGATGGCATCCACCGCCGCGAGGGTGGGGCACAGCGCCACGCCCTTCTCCGCCATCAGCCGGAAGGTCTCCGGCGTGCCCCCGTCCCCGTGCTCGATGGTCACGACGCCGGCCAGCACCGAGCGCCGCATCCCCTCCGGCGTGGAGGCGTGCGTCACCACGGGCGCGCCGGCGCTGGACGCCACCTCTACCGCCGTGCGCAGCTCCTCCAGCGTGAACGTGGGCTGCGACACGTTGGCCGGGCCCCATCGGTAGTCCGCGTACAGCTTCACCCAGTCCGCGCCCCCGCCAATCTGCTCGCGCACCACGCGCCCGAGTTCCGCGCCGTCCGCCTCCTGCGCGCCCCGCGGCGACGGGTGGTCCTGCGCCAGCACCCGAGGCCCGTAGCTCCCCGTGGCCACGATGGCCGGGCCGGACACCAGCATCCGCGGGCCGGGGATGATCCCCTGCTGGATGGCCTGCTTGAGCCCCACGTCCGCGTACCCCGCGCCCTCGCTCCCCAGGTCGCGCACCGTCGTGATCCCCGCCATGAGCGTGCTGCGCGCGTGGACGGTTCCGCGCGCCACGCGCACCGCCTGCGACTCGCGCAGCACCTGGTCGTCCCACGGCGTCTCGTCGTACGGGTGCAGCAGCAGGTGCGAGTGCCCCTCGATCAAGCCCGGCAGCAGCGTGGTCCCCGGCAGGTCCACCACCCGCGCGTCCGCCGGCGCGGCGACGGCGGATGCCGGCCCCGCCGCGGCAATCAGCGAGTCGCGAACGAGCACCACCCAGCCGGCGTGCATCTCCGTCCCGTCGAAGACGCGGTCCGGGCGCAGCAGCACGGCGACCGACGGCTGCTGGGCCCGCGCCGGGAGGGCGAGGAGCAGCGCAATGGCGAACCCGATGCGCGTCGTTCGGAACATGGAATGCCGTGGCTGGAAGGTCATTGCGGGAGCGCGGGTGCATTCCGGCGCGGAGCGCGATCCGGGCCCGCAACGGTAACATGATGCACGCGGTGGACATACGCCAGCGCGCAGGTTCGGTGCGGAATGCCGCCCGAATTGGGGCGACGCGCTGCACTCCGGTGCAGTGCGAAGCCAACGGCATTCCATGGGCGAAAGAGCGAAGTGCGGTTCCCGCATCGGTTTACTGCGCCATACGCTTTGCGACGGATCGTGGTCCTTTGCTTGCAAAAGATGGATGCATCCCTTAGCAGCACACCTGTCGTACACACCCCCCTTGTGAGGCCCTCTTGCGCCACCTTCGTACCGTCGCCGCAGCCGCCCTCGTGTTCGCTGCCGCATGCCAGGACAGCGGCACCGCCGTTCGCCCCGACAAGGCTTCCATCACGGACGCCCCCGAGGGATTTGCCGTCCGCGGCGAGGCCCAGACCGGCTGGATCATCGGGCAGAACGGCAAGCCCATGGAAGTGACCTACGAGATCCAGAACGGCAGCGCCATCTGGGAAGGCGACATCGACCTCGGGCCCGTGGAGTGGATCTCGCGCTCGGCCGAAGAGGCCGTGCAGCGCAAGGACCGCGGCGGCGCGCGCATGGGCGTGGTCATCGACGGCTCCAGCTACCGCTGGGCGGGCGGCGTGGTGCCGTACGTGATCCCGTCGGGCTTCCCCAGCCCGTCGCGCATCACCAGCGCCATCTCGCACATCGAGGCCAACACCGACGGCGTCGATTTCGTGGTGCGCACCACCCAGTCCGCGTACATCCAGTTCCAGACCAGCACCGGCTGCAGCAGCAACGTGGGCCGCATCGGCGGGCGCCAGTACGTGAACCTGGCCTCGGGGTGCAGCACCGGCAACACCATCCACGAGCTCCTGCACGCGCTGGGCATGTTCCACGAGCACACCCGCTGCGACCGTGACACGTACGTCACCATCAACACGGCCAACATCCAGAGCGGCTACGCCAACAACTTCACCAAGCAGTGCACGGGCGCCACGGACTACAGCTCGTATGCCGAGGGCAGCATCATGCACTACGGGTCCACGGCGTTCAGCGTGAACGGCCAGCCGACCATCGTGTCCAAGCGCGGCCTCACG
>DASQZE010000090.1:0-3164 GCA_035638875.1 Longimicrobium sp. | reverse complement strand
CGCACGGCGCGCGTGCTGGCCGCCGCCGTGGGCGAGTGGCTGGCCTCCGGCGACCTGCCGCAGCGCCACCTTCCCGCGCCCGTGCCGCAGGTGGCCGCGCGCCCGTCCGGCGCCTCTGCCGCGGCCTGACCGGACCTCCCTGCCCGTCGCCCATCTCCCTCCCCGGCCGTTCCCTGTCCGCTCCCGGATCCCGTACCGCCCGCCCGCTTTCCATCGTCTACCTGAGCGCGTCCGCCGCGCTGGGGGGGGCGGAGCGCGCCCTGCTGGACCTGCTCGCAAGCCTGCGCGCGGCGGAGCCGTCGTGGCGGCTGACCGTCGTGGCGGCGGAGGACGGGCCGCTGCTGGAGCGCGTGCGTTCGCTGGGGGCGGATGCGCGCGCGCTGCCGTTTCCCCGCGCGCTGGCCGGCCTGGGCGATGCGGGCGCGGCGGCGGACGGGCGCGGGCTGCGGATGGGCATCGTGCGCGCGGCGCCGGGCTCCGCGCTGTACCTGATGCGGCTGCGGCGGCTGCTGCGGACGCTGGCGCCGGACGTGGTGCACACCAACGGCTTCAAGATGCACCTGCTGGGGGCATGGTCCGCCCCGCGCGGAACGCCCGTGTTGTGGCACCTGCACGACTTCGTCTCCACGCGCCGGGCCATGGCGGGGCTGCTGCGGCGCGCCAGCGGGCGGGTGGCCGGCGCCGTCGCGGTGTCCAGGGCGGTGGCGGTGGACGGGGCGGCGGTGTTCGGACCGGCGGTGTCCATCCGCACCGTCTACAACGCCGTGGACCTGGAGCGGTTCGTCCCGGGCGGCGCGGCGATGGACCTGGACGCGGCGGCGGGGATGGCGCCCGCGCCCGCCGGGACCGTGCGCGTGGGGCTGGTGGCGACCATGGGGCGGTGGAAGGGGCACGCCGTCTTCCTGCGCGCCGTGGCCGCGCTCCCGGCGGAGGTGTCCGTGCGGGCGTACGTCGTGGGCGGCGGCATCTACCGTACGGCGGGGAGCGAGGTGGACGTGGATGTGCTGCGGCGGATGGCGGCGGAGCTGGGGATCGCCGACCGCGTGGGCTTCACGGGCTTCGCCGACGATCCGGCGATGGTGATGCGCGCGCTGGACGTGGTCGTGCACGCCAGCACGCAGCCGGAGCCGTTCGGGCTGGTGATCGCGGAGGCGATGGCGTGCGGGCGCGCCGTCATCGCGAGCGCGGCCGGCGGGGCGGGGGAGATCGTGGTGCCCGGCCAGGACGCGCTCGCCGTGTATCCCGGCGACGCCGAGGGCCTGTCGCGCGCCATCCGCCAGCTCGCGGCGGATCCCGTGCTGCGCGGCCGCCTGGCCGGCGCCGGCCGCGAAACCGCGCTCCGCCGCTGGGACCGCGCCCGCCTCGCCGCCGAGGTGGCGCCGCTGTATCGATCGGTGGTGGCCGGTTAGAACGATTCCACGAGCTGCACGCTGATCCCGGCGCGCTCCTTGTCCGCCGGGCGGGGCCCCACCTGGATGCGGACTTCCATGTCCAGCGCGTTGAGCAGGCGCTCCAGGCGTTCCTGGCTGAACCCGTCGATGCGTGCGTTCATGATCGCGGAAACGTCCGGCTGCTTGATGCCGAGCACCTTTGCCGCCTGCGTCTGGGTCAGGCCCCGGCGTCGGATCTCCAGCGTGATCGCTGACGCGAGGTCCACTCGTGCGAGTTCCTCGGCGGCATTGGGGATGTTGAGGATCTCGAAGAGCTCGTCATGAACGACGGTGACGGTATGGTGCTCTTCCTTCATGATCGCCTCACTGGCCGTAGATGGTGCGGTAATGAGCCCTTGCCGTTTTGAGCCGGCTCCGGATCGTCTCGATCTCAGGTCTCGGCGTCACGTGTCCTGATGCCGATTTCTTTTTGAATACGTGCAACAGGTAGACGCATTCAGCGAACTCGACTACGAAGGCAGCGCGGTACGTATCCCCGTCGTGCCGCTCGACGAGCTTCATCACTCCGCGCGGAAGTCCCTCACCAAATGGGCGGCTGTCGGGCGGATACTGGCCGTTTTGCGCTGCTCTCAGGGCGCCTCCGAATGCGCGCCTGATTGCGCGGCATCTCGCCCAGCTCGTCCAAGCTGGGCCCGATCGCCATGAGGGGCCGCGCGTCCGGCTTCCGGGTCATTATAGCCAAATGGCTATGGGTTGGCAAGGTAGCGTAGGTGTGTACGATGTTTACTTCCGCTGATTTCGTCTAGTGCTCTTGGGTGGGCTTTGCACCCGCGTCAGATCGAGAGAACTTCTTCTGAGCACAATCCCGCTGTCCATCCGTCTTTGCACGTTCACTCGGGGAATTTGTGCGCCGAGGTGGCGCCACTGCACGAGCGCTGGTGGCGGATGAGTGGCGGTGAGCGCGCGTCTGCGGCTCATACGGAGTGCAATGCAGAGAGATCTTCGCGCCGGGGCTGGGAAAGGTTAAATTGATGTGGCTGGCCGGTTTGGAGTGGCCGTTTTTGGGGGCCTTGACGCCTGAACGCACTGTACGTATCCTTGCCTTCGACTGGCCAACGCCATGCGCTTTTTCCAGGGAGCCAAGATGAAGCCAATGTACGACGCTTCCCCGTTTGCCGAGGCCGTGCGGCCTGCGGCGCACGCGGGAAAGCTCCCGCCCATGCCCTCCGAAGACCAGCCGTTCTTCGACGAGTCGCTGCGCGCTTCCATCCGGAGCATCGGGCGGCTGATCCGCAGCCGGCGCAAGGTCACGCCTGATTCAGCGATTTCAGCAACTGCTCCAAGCGCTCCTCGCTGAAGCGCCTCAAAACGCCATTCTGCCCATTCTTCTCATCTCTCAAAGGCGAGTACCAGATGGACAAACGATATCAGGTATTCGTTAGCTCTACGTTCATTGATTTGCAGCAAGAGCGGCAAGAAGTCATGCAAGCCCTTCTTGAGCTTGATTGCATCCCTGCCGGCATGGAGTTGTTTCCGGCTGGCAACGATGATCAATGGAGCCTGATCAAGAAGGTGATCGACGATTGTGATTACTACGTCGTGATCGTCGGAGGTCGGTACGGTTCCGAAGGTCCGGAGGGGCTCGGTTATACAGAGATGGAGTATCGCTATGCAGTGGATCAGGGGAAGCCAGTTATGGCATTTCTGCACAAATGCCCTGGTGAGCTCGCGGCGATCCGGTCTGAAAAATCGCGCGAAGGTCAAGAAAAATTG
>DASQZE010000089.1:0-5123 GCA_035638875.1 Longimicrobium sp. | reverse complement strand
CAGCGGAGCCAGGTCGTCGAAGCTGTGCGCGGTGCTGCCGCTGCCATGAAGCAGGACGATGGCCTCGCCGGCCCCGCCCCAGTCCAGGTACTGGAGCCGGATCCCGTTCACCTGCACGTATCCGCAGCGGTGCGGCGACGGGTCCGTCCAGCGCTCGCCGGGGTCCAGGCGAACCGCGCCGCACGCGTCCGGAGGGGCCGGCGCGGCGAGTGGCGCGCTCGGGGCACACGCGGCGCAGCCGGCAAGGAGGGCAGCGAGCAGGCGCATCGACGATGTCGGGTGTGTCGGTGTGCGGGCGGGAACGAACGGATCATAGGCGGGGCGGCGGGCATCGACAACTCGGAAAGCAGGGGGAGTTGGAAGAATCCGTCGTGCGGCAGAGGCGCTTCCCGCCGTGTCGATGGCCCGGTGGAGCCGGGCGCGTTGCACCCCTTGCCGCCACGGTTAGATTCCCCCGCTTCACAACGCAACCGGCTCCCGGCGAGCCCTCCCGATTCAGCGAGCGAACGAGCATGGCGGACCAGTTCAAGAACTTCATCGGCGGCGAGTGGGTGGAGCCGTCGAACGGCCAATACTTCGAGAACCGCAATCCCGCGAAGCAGTCGGACCTGATCGGCCTGTGGCCGCGCAGCGGGCGCGAGGACGTGGACCGCGCCGTGGCCGCCGCAAAGGCCGCGTTCCCCGAGTGGAGCCGCATGCCGGCCCCCGCCCGCGGCGACATCCTGCGCCGCGTGGGCGATCTGCTCACGGAGCGCAAGGACGAGATCGCCCGCGCCGCCACCCGCGAGATGGGCAAGGTGCTCACCGAGACGCGCGGCGACCTGCAGGAAGGCATCGACACGGCCTACTACGCCGGCGTAGAAGGCCGCCGCCTGTTCGGCAAGACGGTGCCGTCGGAGCTGGCCAACAAGTGGGCCATGAGCGTGCGCCGCCCCATCGGCGTGTGCGGCCTCATCACCCCGTTCAACTTTCCGCTCGCCATTCCCACGTGGAAGATGTTCCCGGCGCTGGTCTGCGGGAACACGGTGGTGATCAAGCCGGCCGAAGACACGCCGCACACCGTGTCGCTGCTCATCGAGATCCTGGAAGAGGCCGGGATCCCCAGGGGCGTGGTGAACCTGGTGCACGGCCTGGGCGAGGAAGTGGGCGCGGCCATCGTGGACCACCCGGACATCCCCGTCATCTCCTTTACCGGCTCCACGCAGACGGGCTCGCTCATCGGGCAGGAGTGCGGGCGCACGCACAAGCGCCTGTCGCTGGAGATGGGCGGCAAGAACGCGCAGATCGTGATGGCCGACGCGGACCTGGACCTGGCGCTGGACGGCGTTCTGTGGGGCGCGTTCGGCACCACGGGGCAGCGCTGCACGGCCACCTCGCGGCTCCTTCTCCAGGACGAGATCCACGACGAGTTCGTGGCGCGCCTGGTGGACCGCGCGAAGAAGCTCAAGCTGGGCTACGGCGTGGAGGACGGCGTGGACGTGGGCCCGCTCATCCACCAGGCGTCGCTGGACAAGGTGCTGGAGTACGTGGAGATCGGAAAGACGGAGGGCACGCTGGCCCTGGGCGGCGAGCGCGCCACCGGCGAGGGGCTGGATGACGGCTTCTTCTTTCGGCCGACCATCTTCACGGACGTCAAGCCCGGCTCGCGGATGGCGACGGAGGAGATCTTCGGGCCGGTGCTCACGGTGATCCGGTTCAAGGACCTGGACGAGGCCATCCGGATCAACAACGAGGTCAAGTACGGCCTTAGCTCCAGCATCTACACCCGCGACAACGTGGCATCGTTCCGCGCGTTCCAGGACCTGGACAACGGCATCACCTACGTCAACGCGCCGACCATCGGCGCCGAGGCGCACCTGCCGTTCGGCGGCGTAAAGCAGATGGGCAACGGCCACCGCGAGGGCGGCTGGGAGGTCTACGAGTTCTACAGCGAGACCAAGGTCTGCTACCTGGACTACAGCGGCAAGCTGCAGCGCGCGCAGATCGACAACTACGCGGGGTGAACTGCAGGGAATAGGGAACAGGGAATAGGGAATAGCCTGCAACGGCGTTCCCGGTGAACTGATCCTTGGGTCCCGCTCCTGGTGACGGGAGCGGGACCCGTTTCGTATCGCACGTGCTCCTTTCGTCCGTCGCTTCTTCCGCCGCTCCGCAGATGACCCGCAGCCACGCTACTCCTGCCGAGGGAGGTCGATTCCTTGCCGGCTTCGCCCTGCTTTCGCTCCTCGCCGTCGCCATTGGATGCGCGATTGCCGCCGCCCACGGCGTGGGAGTGGGATCGTGGGCGCGGAACCTCGTGGCGTGGGGCGTGGGCGCCGCCGCGGCGTTCGGCGTCGCGCGACGGCCCGCCGCCCTTCCCGCGTTCCTGCTGGCCGCGCCGGCCGCCCTCGCCGCCACCCTGCTGAACGCCCCGGTAGAGGGCGTGCACCGGTGGATCGACGCCGGGCCGCTGCACATCAACGCGGCCGCCGCGCTGCTGCCGGCGGCGACCGTCGCCCTGGCGGCGCTGCGCGACCGGCGCTGGTGCTGGCTCGCGGCGGCGGCCGTCCTCGGCCTGCTCGTGATGCAGCCGGATGCGTCCCAGGCGACCGCGTTCGGTGCGGGGATGATCGTCGTCCTCGCGTCGTCGCGCGCGCCGGCGGCCATCCGCGCGGGCGGGGCAGCCGCGACGATGCTCGCCGTCGCCGCCGCGTGGCTGCGGCCGGATCCGCTGGCGCCCGTGCCGGAGGTGGAGGAGATCATCGGCCTCGCGTGGGGGTGGTCGCCCCTGGCGGCGGTTGCGGCGGTCGTGCTGCTCGCGGCGACGGCGCTCTGGCCGCTGCGGATCGCCATCGCCGGTCACCCCGGATGGAAAACCGCCGCGCTCGCCCTCGCCGCCTGCTGCGTGGCGACGGCGCTGGCGCCCGTCTTCGGCGCGTTCCCGGTGCCGCTGGTGGGGATCGGGATGAGTTCCATCCTGGGCTTCTGGCTGGGCGCCGGCGCGCTGGCCGCGGTCACCCGATCCGGGGCGGAACGCGCGAGCTGACGCGTACACGATCCGGGAGCGAATGAATTCGCGGCTGCAACTTTCACACTGTCGGCCTCCGCCGACACCACGAATGGCTCCGTCGCGCGGCTGACACCCCGCCCCAAGAGCGAGGGCCAACCTCCGTCCCCCACACAGTTTGTGGGGGACGGTCGGGGAAGGGGGGCGCTCCGCCCGCGCGCAGTCCCCGCCCAGCCAGGCTCACATCGATGCATCCGCCCTGTCCACGCCGTCGCGTCTGCGCACGGAAGTTGCCCGGATTCCGTGCGGCAGCGTATCCGCAGCGTGCACGCGCGCTTGCCGGGCACGCAGCCCAGGCGTAGCTTGCGCAACAGGTTGCACCCTCACCGCACCCGCCACCCCCGGTCGCCGGATGCCCCCTTGCGATCCCCGCGAAGCCGAATCCAGTTTCACCGATCCCGATCGGGACGCGTACGAGTCCATGCCCGGCATGCCCGGCACCCTCATGCGCATGCCCGAGGCGCCGCAGTCCACGGACGCAGCCGTGGAGCAGCTGCTGGAGGACCTGGGCGAGGAGACGCAGCCCAAGTCGCTCAAGTACGGCTCGTCGCTGCGCGGCCGGGCGGCCATCGTCACGGGCGGCGCCACGGGGATCGGGCGGGCCGTCGCGCTGGAGCTGGCGCGCAACGGCGCCCACGTGGCATTCAACTACTTCAGCTACGACGGCGCCAGTGGGATGCGCGCGGACGCCGAGGACACGGCCCGCGAAATCCGCCAGCTGGAGGTGAAGGTGCTGTGCGAGGAGTGCGACGTGCGCGACTCCGCCGCCGTGGAGCGCTTCGTCCGCAACACGGTAGACCAGTTCGGCGCCGTGCAGATCCTGGTCAACAACGCCGGCATCGCCCGCGACCGGGCCATCTGGCGGCTGTCGGACGATGAGTGGCGCTCCGTGCTGGACACGAACCTCACGGGCGCCTTCCACATGATCCGCGCCCTTGCGCCCATCTTTCGCCGCCAGCACGACGGCAAGATCGTGAACGTGTCGTCCGTGCACGGCATCCGCAGCGAGTTCGGCCTGGCCAACTACAGCGCGTCCAAGGCGGGACTTCTCGGTCTGACGCGCAGCGCGGCCGTGGAACTGGGGCCCAGCAACGTCAACGTGAACGCGGTGGCGCCGGGGTACATCCGCACCACGCGCCTTACCAGCGGCGTGCCCGCGGAGATCCTGGACACGGCCCGCGAGCGCGCCGTTTTGGGCCGCCTGGGCGACCCGCAGGACGTGGCCAACGTGGTCGTCTTTCTCTGCTCCGAGTACGCGCGCCACATCACGGGCGCCGTCATTCCCGTTGACGGGGGACACCTCCTTTGATCCACCGCTCCATCGCATCCACCCGCCGCGCGCAGGCCCGGCGGCTCCCGGCGCTCGCCTGCGCCCTGCTCGCCGTCGTCACGGCGGCGTGCGGGGGCAAGGCCAAGCCGGCGCCGGGGCAGGTCGCGCCCGCGGTGGCCGTGGCGCCCATGGACCTGGGCGGGCAGCGCGTGCTCATCCTTCCCGTGCAGGCCAGCGCCGGGCTGCAGTTCACCCGCGAGGACGTGACGAACGAGCTGGTCTCCGCGCTCCGCGGGCGGGACACGCGCACGCAGTGGATCGATCCCGCGCGGCTGCGGCGCTCGCTGGCGTCGTCGCCCAACTTTGCGCCGGACCCGGCCGCGCTCCCCAACGACCGCTACGAGATGTACGGCCAGCGCCGCATCGACGGCGGGCTGGCGGATGCCGTGCGCCGCTACATGGCGCTCACGGAGGCGCGGCTCGTCGTCATCCCCCGCAGCGCCGTGCTGGTGAGCCCCGACAGCGCGCCCGCGTTCGTGCGGATGAGCGCGGCGCTGGTGGACGCGCGCACGGGCCTGCTGGTGTGGTGGGGCGAGGCGGACGGTACCCCCGCGCCGGCGGACGACCGCGCGCTGATCGTGAGCGCGGCGGAGGCCATGGCCGCGCGGATGGTGATCGCGGACTGAGAGCGTCTCCCGGGCAACGAGAGGCAGCGGATGCGGAGCGAAGCCATGATCCGCCGGGCAGGTGCTGCGTGCCGATACTTTTGGGTCGTGAGGTTGCGCATCGGAACGTTTCTGCTTACCC
>DASQZE010000088.1:0-11007 GCA_035638875.1 Longimicrobium sp. | reverse complement strand
CGCTGCACGCGGCCGCTGGCGAACTGCCCCACGCCCCCGGAGAACGCCACCACCGCCAGCGCGCTGTCGCGCCGCACCTCGCCCGCAAAGGGAAAGGCGACGCCGTCGCGCACGTACTGCCCCGCGATGCTGTCCAGCCGCTGCGCCGTGATGCGGAACTCGCCCGGCGGGGTGAGGGTGTAGACCTGCTCGCGCACGGCCGTCGTATCCCCCGCGGGGATCTCGAAGCCGGCAAAGCGCCACACGCCGCGTACTTCGGGCAAAGCTGCACGCGCCTCGGGGCTGGGGCGCTGCAGCGGCGGCAGGGGCTGCACCTCCACGCCCTCCGCCTCGCCGCACGCGCCCGCGGCCAGCGCCGCGATGCAGGCCAGCACCGCTCCTATCCGTTGTCGCACGCCGGGTCCGTTCTGAGGGTAAGCCGTTTGGGATGCTGCGCATCGCCAGCCCCGGGCAACGTCGCATCCTCCGTGCCCGCCGGAATGTAGGGCGGCCGCACGCCCGTTGACAGCGCCTGGCGCCATCCGTAGCTTGCAGGGTACGGAGCCCGGTGGGCCCTGGATCTCTCGTTCACTTCCGGACACACTTCTCGTCACCAATCGCCATGTTCGCCACCGCACGGATGCGCCCGGAACAGGCGGACGCCCTGCTGCGTGAGGCGCTGGAAGCCAACGGCCAGCGCTTTACGGACCAGCGTGCGGCCGTGTACCGCTTTCTGCTGGGCACCACGGAGCACCCCACGGCCGACGAGGTGTTCACCGCCGTCCGCGCCGACATCGCCGACATCTCGCTGGCGACGGTGTACAAGGCGCTGGAGACGCTGGTGACCTGCAACCTGGCCGTCAAGCTCTCGTACGGCGACGACAGCGCCCGCTACGACGCGCGCACGGACGACCACTACCACTCGCGGTGCGTGCAGTGCGGGCAGGTACGGGACGTGCCGGGCGAGGTGCCCGCGGTGCTGCCGCAGCTTCGCGTGGGCAACGGTTTCCGCGTGCAGGGGTACCGGGTGGAGGTCATCGGCCTGTGCCCGGCCTGCGCCGGCTGAGCATCCGTCCCGCCGGCGCCGCGACGCTCCCCGCCGGGGAGCGTTTTTGTTTTCACGACCATCCGCACGAGGCCGCGTGAACGTCTACCGCCTGCAGCCGGAGCGGGAAGGATTCCGCTGGCTGACCATGGCCCAGGAGCCCGACCTGGGCCTGCTCGCCGTGCTGCAGGGGCTGCCGGCGGCCGCGCAGTGGACCACGCCGTCCGTGGCCACGCTGGAGCTGGACTTCGAGGGCCGCACCCTGCCCCTCCCCGACTTTCCCGTCTTCACCACCTCCGCGGCGTTCAGCCGGCGGGCGGTGGACGTGCTTCTGGACCTGCTCATCGAGAACGGCGAGATCCTGCCGCTGGAGTGCGACGAGGGCGACTTCTTCGTCTACAACGTCACCCGCCTGCTGGATGCGCTGGACGAGGGCGCGTCGGAGCTCAAGCGCTTCGGGCGCGACCGCCGCGGGCGGGTAAAGACGATCGTCCGCCACGCGTTTCTCCCGGAGCTCGTCACGGCGTCCATCTTCCGCATCCCGCAAAAGCCCCTGCGCATCTACGTCACGCAGCGGTTCGTGGACCGGGTGGAGGCGGCGGAGCTCACGGGGTTCAGCTTCAGCCACGTGTGGCCCGACCTGCTGTCCGGCGTGGCGGAGGACGATGGCGAGCGCTGATCCGGTCGCGCCGTTTGCCCTCCCCACCGGCGCGCCGGCGGGGTTCCGCGGGACGTGGGATACGGACGAGCCGCGGCGCATCGCCTTCTCGGAGCATTCCGGGATCCTGCGCGCGCTCCCGGCGGCCGTGGCGGTGCCGGAGGACGCGGACGACGTGGCGGCGCTCGTCCGCTGGGCCGAGGAGCACCGGGTGCCGCTCGTTCCCCGCGCGGCGGGGACGGGGATGCCGGGCGGCAACGTGGGGCCCGGCGTGGCCGTGGACCTGCGCACGTCGTTCGATGCGGTCGGCTGGGTAGACGCGCAGCGGCGGCGGGCGCGCGTGCTCCCCGGCGCCACGCTGCACCGGCTGAACGAGGCGGCGGCGGAGGCCGGGCTCCACTTTCCGGTCGATCCCTCCAGCGGCGCACGGGCGACGTTCGGCGGGATCATCGCGAACAACTCGGCCGGCTCGCACACGGTGCGCTACGGGGCCGCGCGGCCCTGGATCGAATCCATCGACGTCGTGCTGGCGGACGGCACGGCGGCGACGACCACGCGCGGCGTGCGCGACGAGCATCCGCGGCTGCGCGCCATCCTGGACCGGGTGGACGCGATGCTGGCGGAGAACCGCGCGCTGGTCGGGGCGCGGTGGCCGCGGGTGCGCAAGAATTCGTCGGGCTACGCGCTGCGCGAGTACCTGGAGTCCGGCGACGCCGTGGACCTGCTCGTGGGCAGCGAGGGGACGCTGGGGATGATCGTGGGCGCGACGGTGCGGCTGGCGGAGATCCCGGCGGCGCGCGGGCTGGCGCTGCTGGAGTTCACGGACCTGGAGGCGGCGGGCGCGGCCGTGCGGCGCATCCTGGAGCTGGACCCCGCCACGTGCGAGATGATCGACCGCACCTTCATCGACCTCGTCCGGACGGGGGCGGAGGATCCGGGCTACCCGCTGCGTGCAGGGCTGGAGGCCATCCTGTTCGTGGAGATGGAGGGCGGCAGCGACGCGGAGGTCGCGGACCGGCTGGATGCCCTGCAGACGGCGATGGCGGGCGTGGCGGACCGCATTTCCGTCGCGGAGACGGCGGAGGCGCAGGAGCGGTTCTGGCACGTGCGCCACGCGGCCAGTCCGCTCATCGCGAAGCTGGCGGGCGAACGCGTGTCGATGCAGTTCATCGAGGACGGCGTGGTTCCCGTGGACCGGTTGCCGGAGTACGTGCGGCTGCTGCGCGAGACCCTCGCCGCCTATGGGCTGCCGGCGGTGATCTTTGGCCACGCGGGGGATGGGCACCTGCACGTCAATCCGCTCGTGGACATCGCCAAGACGGGGTGGCGCGCGGAGGCGGAGGCGGTCGTGTACGAGATCGCGCGCGGCGTGGCGCGGCTGGGCGGGACGATGGCCGGCGAGCACGGCGACGGACGCCTGCGCGCGCCGCTGCTGGAGATCATCTGGGGGCCGGAGCTCGTCGCCTGCTTTCGCATGGTGAAGGACGCGTTCGATCCGCTCGGCATCCTGAACCCCGGCGTGATCCTGCCCCTGCCAGGACAGCGGCCCCTGGACGCGATCAAGTACGGGTGAGGCGGGGGCGGATTCGCGGTCGATGGAGAAAATCGGTGCGGCAGAGAAGCCGGCTCGTGGCAGGGCCCCGGCAGAGCGAATGAATTCGCCGCAACGACTACACGAAGTCCACCTGCGTGGACTCCCGGCACGGGGGAGTGCCGCGGGCGGGGGCGGAGGGCATGCGCGGGCGGGGACGGTCCTTCGGTTGGGTGCCCTGTCCCTGGAAGCAGTTGAAGCCCCGCCGGGCGACGCGCAGCGTCACCCGGGCGGGGCTTATGGCGTTCCCAGCGGCGGATTCATCCGCTCAGGCTGGTCGCCCGCCCTGGGCACGAGGCTCATCCATCATCGTCCTCCCCGCCGGAAATGCGCGTAGCGACCATCCCCATCAGCGTCTCGCGATCGTTCAGCGACGGGTCGTCGGTCACGCGCTCCAGCAGGTCGCGCAGGATCTGGCCATAGAGGGGGCCGGGGGGCAGGCCCAGCGCGCGCAGCTCCGCCCCGCTGATCGCCAGGTCGCCGATCTCCAGGGGCGCGTCGCGGCCCAGCTCGCGGCGCACGCGCTTCCACAGGCGCGTCGTATCCTCCATGCGCGGGTCGTCCGCGGCGCGCGCGCGCAGGTCGGCGATGCGCAGGCGGAACAGGTCGCGCACGTACTCGCGGCCAATGCGCCGCAGCCACCGCCGCAGCTCCGGCGAGGGCGCATCCGCCGCGGGAAAGTCCGCGTGCTGGGCCACCAGGTGCACGGCACGGTCGATCTCGGCGTTGGAGAACTTCAGGCGCCGCAGCATCCGGTTCGCCAGCGCGGCGCCCGCGGACGCGTGCTCGGGCCACACAATGCGCCCGTCCGCGTCCGCCACGCGCGTGAGCGGCTTGCCGGCATCGTGCAGCAGCGCGGCGATGCGAAGCTCCGCCCGGTGCCGGGGAATCGCATCCGTCGTGGCGAGCAGGTGCGACCACACGTCGCCGTCCGCGTCGGGCGCATGGACGCAGGCCTGCAGCTCGGGATACAGGTGCGCGAGGGCGCCGCAGTCGGCGTACAGGCGCAGCGACACGGAGGGCGGATTCACCTGGCGCAGGACCTTGAGCATCTCTTCGCGCACGCGCTCCGCGGACAGGTGCACGAGCTCCGGCGCGGCGTCGCGGGCGGCCTGCCACGTCGCCGGATCGATGCGCATCCCGAACCGCCCGGCAAAGCGCAGTGCACGGAGCACGCGCAGCCGGTCCTCGCGAAAGCGCTCCGCCGGGTCGCCCACGGTGCGGAGGATGCCGGCCTGCAGGTCGGGCACGCCGCCGTGCGGATCGCGCACCTCGCGGGTGAGCGGGTGCCAGGCGACGGCGTTGATGGTGAAGTCGCGGCGCTGCAGGTCCTCGTCCACGCGGTCGGCGAACACGACGCGCGCGTGGCGGCCGTCCGTCTCCACGTCGCGGCGGAAGGTCGTCACCTCGTACAGGTGGCCGTCGCGCAGCAGCACGCCCACGGTGCCGTGCGCAATGCCCACGGGCACCGTGCGGCGAAAGAGGCGGCGCACGTCGCCGGGGCGCGCGGCGGTAGTCAGGTCCCAGTCCGTGGGGCGCCCGCCGGAGAGCGCGTCCCGCACGGCGCCGCCCACCGTCCAGGTCTCGTATCCTGCATCCTGCAGGCGTTTTGCGATGTCGGCGACGTCGGCGGGCGCGCGGAGATCCGGCCGCTCGCCAGGGGGAACGGACGGCGTCACGACTGGCCCGGACGAGGTATGCAAGCGACTTGCGGGTAATGACTTGGCGAAACCTTCATGTTCGGTTATCCTTATGCACGTTGCCTGCGATCATCCCCCGCCCCCCGGGACATGCCCATGAACACTGCCGATCTGCTGCACCGGTCCGCCGCGAGCGCCCCGTTTCGTGAGGCGCTTACCCAGTTCCTTCGCGACGGCCGACCCAGCCAGCGGATTGCGTACGGGCACGGGTGCCCCCCCATCAAGGTGGAGCGCACGCTTCACAAGCTGATGGTAGAATATCCGCACCTCGCCATCGAATCAATCGAGATGCAGGCTTCGTCGGGGTGCGAGTACTTTCGCGGGCGGATGACGGTGCGCACGGCCAGCGAGGAGCGGCGCGTGACGTTCCACTGGGACTGCAAGTGGCGGGCGGACCAGGAAGGATGGCGCGACTGGTTCGGCTTTCCCGACCAGGCCCGCGCGGCGCGCGAGTTCGGCTGGGACTGCTTCCGCACCTGGACGGAAGAAGGCGTCGTCGCCCTGGGGGCCGGCACCACGGTGTTCGGCGCCGAGCAGGCCGAGCCCGTCCTGGCCTGACGCTGTCGAGCGCTGATCGATCGAACGGCCGCCCCGCATCTGCCGGGGCGGCCGTTTTCGTCGTGCCTGACGCGGTGCATCGCGAACGAAGATGCAGCGCGGGCGGGTTGGTGCATTCACGGGATGATCGGAGCGTGGCGGACGGGCCGCGACGATCCACGGGATGATCGAGCGGGACTGATGGGTTGATGGGATCCCTATTCCGCCACCCCCGTCCGCCTCCACATCCACCGCAACCCTGCTACGGCAGCAGGACAGATCAAAGCCTTCCCTACTTTCATTTTACGATAAAGTTTGCGGAGTGCGAGAACTTATTTCCACATCCCACCCGACGCGGTGTGTTCCGGTAAGGCAGGTTTCAATCGGTTCGGACCCAGCCGATGCTTTCCCGGCGGACGTGCGGCATGTCACCTATTTTCGTTGCGGGGTGCGGGATTTGTCGATGCCGAGCCACCAGACCGGCCGAGCGATGCACACCCGGTACGCCGCACATTTGGCGCATTCCAGGTGATGCAGAACAGGATGGCATTTCGCGTGCGCTTGTAGGCCGACGTCCCCCTCCCCGCGGCGGGCCCAACGAGCCGCCGCGAACCTGTTTTCTTACCGGCAGCATATCTCCGGAGACACACCTCAAATGATCCAGATTCCCCCGCAGTTCGGGACCCGCGGCGTACGCGTGATCGGGGCCGGCGCATACGTCCCACCCAACGCCGTCAGCAACGAAAACATCACCCAGGCGATCCCCGGCTGGTCCGCGGACTGGATCGCGGAAAAGACCCAGATCCGCGAGCGCCGCTTTCTGTGGGAGCTCGACGCGCAGGCCGGCGTTACGGTGGCGCCGCCCGCGACTTCGGGGCTGCCCTCCACCAACACCGACATGTGCGAGGCGGCGCTGCGCAGCGCCATGGAGATGGCCGGCATCCAGGGAAGCGAGCTGGACGCCGTGTTCGTGGTCACCTGCACGCCCGACCGCGTGAACTTCAGCTACGACGCCATGGAGGTGCACCGCCGCGTGGGGTGCCGCCCGGACACGTACGCGCTGCTCATCGACGACGGCTGCGGCGGCACCCCGTACGTGCTGGACATGGTCTATCGCATGATCCGCAGCGGCGCCATCCACACGGCGGCCGTCATCGGCAGCGCATTTACCTCGTCCCTCGTGGACCGCGAGGTGTGGAAGGGCGACGTGGACAGCGGCCCCGGCCGCAAGCGCCTGCCGGCCGCGTTCGGCGCGTACGTGTTCGGCGACGGCGCGGGCGCGGTGGTGCTGCGCGGCGACGGGCGTCCGGGCGAGGGCATCGTCTCGTCGATGTCGGGCAACGACTACCTGCAGCTGGTCATTCGCCGCGCGGGCGGGCTGGAGCACCGGCTGAGCGCGGAGGAGAACCGCGCGGACGAGGCGTTCGTGGTGGACGGGCACCTGGTGGCCAGGTCGTACCCCACCTACATGCGCGCCTGCATCGACGGGGTGCTGGCGGAGCGGCCGGAGCTGGGCGACAAGGTCAAGCGCTACTACTTCCACCAGCCCAACAAGCGACTGCTGGACCACTTCGTCCGCCAGTCGGGGCTGCGGGCGGACCGCGTGGCGTGCAACGTGGACCGCTACGGCAACACCTCCGCGGCCGGGATGCTCATCCTGCTCGCGGAAGACCTGGAGCAGGGCGTGGTCAAGCTCGGCGGCGGCGACCTGGTGATGATCGCGGCCGTGGGCGCCAACGTCCACTACGGCGCGCAGCTCATCCGGCTGTAGGCCTGGATCGCGATCCGCCGGGGATGTGCTGAGCGGCTGAAGCCGCCGCAACGACTGCGGAAAGCCTCACAAACTGCGTGAGGCTTCAACGGCGACCGGCCCGTCCGGGGCTCCCCTCGGAACGCAAGGCGGGTTGCTTCTCCCAGGGATTGACGGGGGAAGGACCCGGAAGAACAGCACGGTACGGCTCGCATTCTTTCCCTATCTCATCGGAGAAGTCCCATGAACCTTCGTTCGTTCGCTGCCGTCGCCCTGGTTCTTGCCGCCGCCTGCGACGCGCCCGCGGGGCCGCAGCGCGACCGTGACCTGGCGGATGCCGACGAGGCGCTCATCGGCGCCACGTCGGACGTGGTCGCCGCCTCGCCGCAGACGGGCGGCGACGCGGTGGTCCTGCGCTTCCGCTCCATCGAGGACCCCGCGTTCCCGGCCGACCGCAGCGTGTGCGCGGCGTCGGGATTCGCCACCAACGTGTACCTGGGCGCGTCGCTCTGGTCCGAGGCGAGCACGGCGTCATCCGGGCGCATCGTGAACAACGGCGTGCGGCGCATCGGCTCGGCGACGGCGTGCCTGCGCATCACGGACCCCACCTTCCCCCCGGGGCTGCCGCAGCTGTTCTACGCCAGGTTCATCACGCCCGAGGGCACCTTCACGGCGTCCGGCGCCTGCACGCTCATCAGCAACGACGTGCCGGAGCCGGGGCTGGTGCTGGGCGGCTGCCACCTGGGCGTGGTGGACGGGCCAGCCGACATGCGGGGCGGCGCCATCACCAGCCTGAGCACCTTCAACCCGGCCAACCTGGCGGGCTACGCCACGGGCTCGGAGTGGACCATGCAGTTCTACCCGGAGTTCGGCCGCCGCAACCCCAACCGCCGGCACCGCTGATCCCGGAGCGAGCCGTCCGCACGTCCCTCCCCCGCCCCGCGCGGGGGGGGACGCACGCATTCCGTTCCGCTGCTCCGCGGCGGGCATCCCCCGCCGCGGACGCACGCATTCTGCACGGGCACCGGCATGTTGCACACCCTTGACGACAGGTTGTACAGGAACGATCTTGTCGGTTCTGCGACACCCTGATCCCGAACGCGCGCCCGGACCACCCCGGGTGCGTTCTCGTGCCCGGCCGGGACGTTTCCACGCCGGGCCAGCGATTCGGCAGAGCCGTCCGGCCGCCGCACCCCCGTCCGCACCCGACCGAAGACCATCGTGAGCACCGTTTCATCGCCCCGGTGGCGCCGCCCCGTTCAGGCCAGCCACGTTCCTCCGCAAGCGCTTTCGCCCGCGCTTCCACCGCGAGCGCAGGCGCTCCGCGTGCCGGCCGGCGACGAGACGCTGGACTCGCGCTTCGCCACGGAGCACGAACACATCCTGCGCGCCAAGACGCAGGACGAGGTGTGGGTGCGGTGGATCCTGATCGTGGGCGCCGTGCCCCTGGTGGCGCTGCTGCGCTGGCTCGAGGTGATGACCATCTCCTACGAGGCCATCCTGGCCGTGGGCGGCGGCATCGCGGTGGTGAACGGCGCGTTCCACGTCGCCCTGCTGCGCAACCTGTGGCGCCCCTGGCAGTTCTGGGCCAGCCTCGTGGTCGATCATCTCGCCCTTTTCGGCTTTACGGCGGCGCACGGGCCGTACGGGATGCTCATGATCCCGTACTACGCGGCGCTCTTCTCGTCCACGGCGCTGGGCGTGCCGCGCGCGGGGTGGACGTCCACGGCGGTGAGCGCCGTGCTGTACCCCGCCGCCCGGCTGGTGGGGATGGCGGCCAACCCGGCGTACGAGTTGCGCTGGGAGATGCTGGCCATGGAAACGGCCGTCGTCGTCACCGTCCTCGCGGCCACCCTGCTGGCGCCCACGCACTACACGCGGCGGCTGCGGCAGGTGCGGCAGGCGCTGGCGTCGGTGGAGGAGGGCGACTTTCGCGTGCAGGTGGATGCGCGCAGCCGCGACCAGATGGACTTCCTGGCGACGGCCGTGAACCGCGTGGCGCGCTCGCTGGGCGGGGTGATTCGCCAGGTGCAGGACCAGGCCCGCTCGCAGGCGGCCCTGGCCGAAGAGCTCTCCGCCACCGCGCAGGAGGTGCAGGCCTCCGCCGCCGAAGTAGACGCCATCGCGGCCGAGGCGGCGGACGAGACGGAGCGGGAGATGAAGCTGGTGGAGCAGGGCGGCGCGGCGCTGGCCCGGCTGGCGGCGCAGAACCGGGTCGTCCGCGAGGGCGCGTCCACGGCCGCGGGCGACGCGCGGCGGCTGGCGCAGGAGACGGGCGGCCACGTGCAGCGCATCGGGCAGACGGGGCAGATGCTGGTGGAGATCGGCGACGGCTACCGGCGCGCGTCGGACGCGGTGGACGCGCTGCACGGGGCCGGCGAGCGCATCGGCGGATTCGTGAGCACCATCCGGCAGATCGCGGAGCAGACCAACCTGCTGGCCCTGAACGCGGCCATCGAGGCCGCGCGCGCGGGCGACCACGGGCGGGGATTCGCCGTGGTGGCGGACGAGGTGCGCAAGCTGGCGGGGGAAAGCGGCACGAGCGCCGAGCGGGTGAGCGGCACCGTGGGCGAAACGCGCGACGCCATCGGCCGGGTACGCGAGCAGCTGGCCCTGGCGGACCGCCGGCTGTCCGGCGTGGGCGAGGCGTCGCGCGACGGGCAGACGGCGCTCTCGGCCATGGTGGACGGCCTGCACCGCGCCGTGGAGGCCATCGAGCGCATCCATGGCGAGGTGGAGGCCCAGGCGGCCGCCGTGGACGAGCTGCTGACGTCCATGCGCGGCGTGGAGGCCATCGCCGGACAGAGCCGCGCGCGCACCGAGCACACGGCCAGTGCCGCGCAGCAGCAGAGCGCGGCCATGGAGGAGCTGGCGGATGCGAGCCAGACGCTGGCGGGGATGGCCCTGGCCATGAACGACCTGGCGGACGGGTTCCGCGTGGCGGATGCGCAGGAGGACGCGTGGGCGGATGGCCTGCACGCGGCCGCGGTGGATGCCGGACCGGCAGGGACGCGTCCGACGGCCCGGTTCGTGTCGAACAACGGCGGCTCCTGACGGGTGTCCCCCACCCCGGCTCCCGGAGCGGCTGAACTGCTCCGAGAGAGGGGGAGGGCTTTCGAGAGCGGTAACGGGCGTCTGTCACGGGCGGAGAGCCCCCTCCCCCCGGCCCCCTCCCCCGCTTCGCGGGCAGGAGGGGGAGACTTCATCCCCGACCGAGCCTCGTGCCGGCGTGGCACTGTCCCGTGACGGACAGTCCGCGCAGGCGGACTTCGTGTGGTTGTTGCGGCGAATTCATTCGCTCGGCCGGGACTTCGCATCGCACGCGAGAGGCCGCCCCACGACAGGGCGGTCTTTCGCGTCCCGCGCGCTTGCCATCCCCCGCCCCGCGCGCCAGCTTGTGCGCCTCCGCGTCCCCGTCCTCCGCCGCGACCCGCCCAGGCTCACCATGCCCATCCGCCGCCTTTCGCTCTTTGCCGCCGTGGCCGCCGTGATGGCCGCGGGGCCGGCGCGCGCGCAGGAGTCGCCGTTCCAGGTGCGCGCGTGCCCGGTGCCGCAGGGGATGCAGGGCTATCCCGTGTGGGTGAGCGGGGCGGACGGCGCCACGGTGGATTCGGCGTACGCGCGGACGCTGGCGGATGCGGCCGCGCGGCGGTGGGAGCCGCCCAGCCCGCGGCGGCGCACGATCCCCGGCCTGAACCGCCTGCGCGACCGCATCCAGCCCCCCGAGCCGCGCTGGCCCGACGACTG
>DASQZE010000087.1:0-10857 GCA_035638875.1 Longimicrobium sp. | reverse complement strand
CGCTGGCCATGTGCTACCTGATCTTTCCCAGCGAGCGCACCTGTGACGAGTGCAACGCCGAGACCCTGCCCGTGCGCATGGGCCTGGGGGGGCGGCTGCTCGCGCGGCTGATGCTGGGTCGCCTGCAGCGCCGCTGGTGCCCGCGCTGCGGATGGGAAGGCATCACCCGCACGGGCCCCATGGACGCGCACGCGCCCTTCCCCGACACGGAGCCCGCCCCGCGCTGACCGCTGGGGGGTGATATCACGTGCAGTGATTGTCGGCGCACTGGTGGAACAACAATCACGCGGAGGACGCGGAGGAATAAAGAAAGGACGCGGAGAAACAGAAGGGTTTTTCCGCGTCCTCTCTGTTTGTCTCCGCATCCTCCGCGTGATTCATCCTGTTCGAAATGTACTTGGAGTCCGAGATTTGGTATGGACAAGGGGCGGCGGACCACGATCGGTCCACCGCCCCTCGCCGTGCATCCGCCCGGTTTGCCGGATTCAGCCCGGGCAGTTCTCCCCTTTCCCCTGCGGAGCGGGGGAGAGGGGCCGGGGGAGAGGGGGCCCTCCGCCGGTGCACGACCTTTCCCCCGCTGCACCCCCTCCCCGGTCGATCCGTCGTTTACGGCTACGGCTGCGTCTCGACCGCGCGCAGGCGGGCGTCCATGCGCTCGATGAGGGCCGCCTGCGCATCCAGCTGCGCCTGCAGCGTCTGCACCTGCCGCGTCCGCTCGTTCAGCTGGTCCTGCAGGTCGCGCGTGCGCACCTCCAGCGCCTTGGCCGCCGCGATGTTCACGCCGTCGATGTCGCCCATGCCGATGGTGGTCTCGCCGAGGCCCAGCCCGAACGCGCGGTGAAAGTCCTCGGCCACGGGGCCCAGGTGCCGCACGCTGGCGTCCGCGCCGATCATGCTCCAGGTGGTGATGGGCATGTCGCGAAGGCGCGAAAGCACGTACTCGCCGTCCACCGACAGGTAGTTCTCCTTGAGCGTGCGGCTGGACGCGCAGGTCCAGCTGGGCACGGCCACCGTCAGGTCGCAGCCCACGTTGCCGCCCGCGCCCGGCGTGTTGCCGTTGGCCGCCGTGCTCACGCGCAGCCGGATGCCGCCGTTGTAGCGGATGCGGAACTCGTTGTCGGCCTGGTTGCGCACGGAGTCGGTGGTGCTCTCGTCACCCATCACCATGGTGCCCGTGTGGGTGTTGTTGCTGGCCCGGTAGCCCAGGGCCACCGAGTAGTCGTTGTTGGCCGTCGTGCGGTAGCCCAGCGCCACGGAGCCCTGCCCGCCCGCCCGCACCGTGTAGCCGATGGCCGTGCACGCAAAGCCCGAGCACACGTTGCTGGCGCCCGCGCTGAAGCCGGCCGTGCCGCTGACCGTCACGCCGGAGCCGAAGCCCACGCCCACCGTGGAACTGACCGTCACCTGGTCGCCGTAGGCAAAGGCGCCGTAGTCGCTGGCGATTACCTGATTGCCGCCGGCAAAGGTGAAGTCGTCCATGTTGGCGTCGTCCCAGGTGGTCGCGCCGGCCCCGATGGGCGCGCGGCCAAAGCGCACGGCCCCGCGGCAGGGGTGCCACATGAAGCGGGTGCCGGCGCCCTGCGCCGGGATCTGCGCCGCGCACCCCGTGGTGTTGCCCACGTCGCGCACGAAGCCGTAGGCCACGAAGGCGCCGCTGCTGTCCACGCGAAAGCGGTCGCTGGCGGGCGCGCCCGCCTCGGCGTCCAGGAGCACGGCGGACTGCGCGCCGGCGGAGGGAGCCGCGAACAGCAGCGCGGCGGCACAGGCGGCAAGAATGCGAAGTCTCATGGCACGGTTCCCGGGATGGAGTAGGAGGAGGTTCACTGGGCGACCATGCGGAGCAGGTGGCCCACGTTGCGCACGTTGCCCGAGACGATGCGTCCCGGCGCGACGACGTGCAGGTCGCCGCTGAGCGTGTAGGTGCCCGTTACGAGAAGGCTGGGAACGCGGCCGCGGACCACTTCGCCCGCGCCCGCCAGCTGCAGCGCGCCCGTGGTGGCCAGGATGCCCGAACCCACCGTGTACCCGGTGAGCACGTTGGCGCTGGCCGTCAGGTTGAACGCGCCCAGCGAGAGCGTAGCCCCGTCCGCGACGTCCACCCCGCCGATGCTCGTGGCGGCCACCAGGGCGGGGAAGTTGGGGACGCCGGCGGGGATGATGGCCGAGTCCACGGCCGCGGGGGCGTATCCAGCGGCCCAGTTGGCGTCCGCGCTCCAGTCCGACGACACGGCACCGCTCCACACCCGCCCCGTGCCCGTCACGCTGAAGATCATCTCCCCCGCCAAGGCGCCGGAGGTGGCCGTGATGGAGCAGGTCGCCGCGCGGATGCCGGTGACCGTGCCCGTCCCGTTCACCTGCGCGCACAGCGGGTCCGTGGTGCCGAACGTCACGGTGCCGGGGAGCACCGCGCCCACGGCATTCTTGACGACGGCCGTGAGCGCGGCCGGGGTGGACGGGTGCAGCAGGCCGTACGACGCCCCCGGCAGCGCGCCGTTCAGCGTGATGTAGCCCGTGGGATACTCCACGGGCGCGGAGACGAAGACGGAGAAGATGAAGCGCGTGGCCGTGGGGGGCACCACGAACGTCCACGTCTCCGCCGGCGACACCTCCGTCTGCTCCAGCAGGTACGGGTAGTTGTAGTAGGGCTGCGCGGCGGCCGTGAAGAAGGCGAAGCCGTCCGGCACCACCGACGCCGTGCCGGTTCCTTCCACCACCGTGGGGAGCTCGTGGAAGTAGATGCGGATCCCGGACGGGTCCAGCGTGGTGCCGTCCGTGGTGCCCAGCGGCTGCTCGATCAGGTTCTGCAGCGTGGCGTCGAAGGTGAACTGCCCCGTGCCGGAGTTGTAGTTCACGTTGCTGGACGTGAGCTGCACGTAGACGCCCTGGTTGCCCAGGATCAGCCCCGAGGCCTCGCCCACGTCCGGCGTGGCGGGCACGCACGACACGCTGCCGGCCTCGCGGTCCGCCGTGCAGGTGAGCTCCGCGATGGTCGCCGTGGGCCCGCCCGGCTCGCCGCCCGGCGTGGCGCCTCCCGACGCGGGTCCCGTGGGGGAGCGGTCGGTGCAGGCTGCCGTCGCCAGCAACGCCAGGAGGGCGGTGCGGGCGCCGTACGCCCGTGGAATGGTCATGTGCGACCTCGCTCGGAACGGTGAGATGTACGCGCACGGACGCGAAGGCCGCCTCCCGGATGGGGGACCAGGAGCCGGCGAGCCGTTGCGACGTGTGGACGGACCGGCGCGGATGCGCCGCCGGACGGGACCACGGGAGACCGAGCGGGGAAGGCTGGGAGGCCGCAGTCCAACAACTGCTGCGGGAGTTGTAGCAGTTTTTGGCCGCCTGAATCTCCCTGCACGGGCGCATAGTAGTCGGAGGTCCCACCGTACGCAAGCACACAAATCATTTGCCTACGAGCACTTGACGGTGTATTCAAAACTATTCGCCAGAACCGGGCGTAGCAGTTCGTGGATATCCCGTGGACTGTGTGCGCGAACTGGTTTATCCACAATCCCTTACCAGCGTGGGGCGTTGCCCGCGAACGACAAAGGCCCGGTGCGGCGGCGCGGCAAGACGATCCGTTTACGGCCGCGGAACCCGCGCGGAATGCGCCCGCGAAACGGCGGCCGGGTACGCGCGCGGGACCCCGTGGGCGGAGGTCCCGGCGCACGGGAAAACGCGGGGTGCGGAGATTGCGCCCCGTGCCGCACGGAGCCCATCCGTTTCCATCCACCCGCACCGCCGTCCGACGATGCTGCTGCGCTCCACCGAACGCGGGCTGTACTGCGAGGCGGGGGATTTCTACGTGGATCCCTGGCAGCCGGTGGAGCGCGCCGTCATCACCCACGCGCACGGCGACCACGCGCGGTGGGGGAGCGAGGCGTACCTGGGCTCGCGCGAGGGCGAGCGCGTGCTGCGGACGCGCATGGGGCCGGGCGCGCGCATCCGTACGGTGGAGTTCGGCGAGGCGGTGAGCATCAACGGCGTGCGCGTGTCGCTGCACCCGGCGGGGCACATCCTGGGGAGCGCGCAGGTGCGGGTGGAGCACGCGGGCGAGGTGTGGGTGGTCTCCGGCGACTACAAGACGGAGGCGGACCCCACCTGCACCCCGTTCGAGCCCGTCCGCTGCCACACCTTCATCACCGAGTCGACCTTTGGGCTCCCCATCTACCGCTGGCGCCCGGACCGCGAGGTGTTCGCGCAGATCGACGCGTGGTGGCGCGCCAACGCGGAGCAGGGACGCGCGTCGCTCCTCTTTGGCTACGCGCTGGGCAAGGCGCAGCGGCTGCTGGCGGGGATCGATCCGTCCATCGGCCCCATCTACACGCACGGCGCCGTGGAGCGGCTGAACGCCGACTACCGCGACACGGGCATCCCCCTGCCCCCCACGCGCAACCCCGTGGCCGAGGGGCGCGGGCACGACTGGGGCGGCGCCATGATCGTGGCCCCGCCGTCGGCGCACGGCACGCCGTGGATGCGGCGCTTCGGCAACGGGTCCACGGCGTTCGCGAGCGGGTGGATGCGGGTTCGCGGGCACCGCCGCCGCCGCGCCGTGGACCGCGGCTTCGTGCTCAGCGACCACGTGGACTGGCCGTCGCTGCTCTCGTCCGTGCAGGCCACGGGCGCCGAGTGCGTGTGGGTGACGCACGGCTACCGCGAGCCCGTGGTGCGCTGGCTGCGCGAGCACGGGCTGCAGGCGCAGGCCGTCACCAGCCGCTGGGAGGGCGAGACCGACGAGTCCGACGTGGTGGCCGAGGACGGCGGCCCCGTGGACCCAGCCGTGGAGCCAGGCGAACCCTGAGGCGGAGGGCCGTACGGGATTCATCGAACATCCACAAATCAAACGATGGCTCACGCGGAGGAACAAAGACAGGGCGCGGAGAAAAGGGGTTCTCCGCGTCCTCTCCTTTTTCGTCTCCGCGTCTCCGCGTGAAACGTCGGCATCTCAGGGGGCGAAGGTCAGCTCACCTGCCCGGCGGGAGCGGGGGCGGGAGCGGCGTCGGCGGCGGCTTCGACGACCTTGTAGGCCTGCACCTTTCCGCGGAACTTCTCCACGATGCCGTCGGCAAAGCGGTTGGAAACGGCCGCGATGGTCAGCGCGGGGTTGGCGCCCACGGGGCCCGGCAGCACCGAGCCGTCGGCCACGTACAGGTTGGGATAGTTGAACACCTCGCCCCACGTGTTCACCACGCCCTCGCCCTCGTCGCGGCCCATGGGGCAGCCGCCCAGCGGGTGCACCGTGATCACCCGCTTGCCCAGCCACCAGATGGGGTTGTCGAAGAAGTGCGCGTCCCACTGCTTGGCGATGGCCTCCATCGTCTTCCGCAGCCGGGTGAAGTAGCCCTTGGAAGCGCCGATCTTCCAGCTGTTGGTCAGGCAGTCGCCCTGGAGCCCCAGCTGCCCGTCGGGGACGTCGCGCCCCATCCCCAGCATGGGCACGGAGGTGGCGGACAGGCTGCACGGCCCCAGCAGCGCCGAGACCTCCGTGCTCAGGTTGCTGTCCGTCTGGATGCCCAGGATGGAAAGCACCCGCCGCCAGCCGAACTTGACCGTCCGCTTGACCAGGGCGGGGCGGTTGCTGGTCTCCAGGATCCAGTTGAGGAAGGAGGGATACCCCGCGTCTTCCAGGTAGAAGCCGCGCCCCTCGTGCCCCGTGCCGTCCAGCTGGTCGCCCATGCGGATGTAGCTGGTGATCACGGGGCCGTAGCTGGGCCCCAGCTCCATCCCCACCTTCTTGCCCTCCTTGTCCGTCTTCTTGGCGTTCAGGGCAAAGGTGAGCAGGTCGCCGTTGCCGCAGAACTTGCTCCCCAGCGTCTTGCTGAGCCGCGGGAGGGCGTCGCGGTTGCGCAGCATGAGGTAGCTGCTGCCGAACGTCCCCGCCGAGATCACCAGGTGGTCGCAGCTCAGCGTGACGCGCGGCGTGGCGTCCGTCCGCTTTTCGCCCAGCGTGAGGTCGCTGTACACCACCACGTAGCCGGACCCGTCGTCCGCCGGACGGAAGCTCTCCACGTCCGCCAGGGTGCGGATCTCGGCGCCGGCGCGGCGCGCGGCGGACAGGTAGGTGTAGTCCATCGTGTTCTTGCTGCCGTAGTTGCACCCGGCGTCGCACTCGCCGCACAGGCGGCAGGTGTAGCGGGTGCGGTCGTGCAGGTTGCGGTGCTCCTCGTGCACCGGCTCGCCGGGGATCGGCGCCTCGGCGTCGTTGTGAAAGGTCACGGCCAGGGGGGCCAGCTGCCAGTCAACGTCCTGCCCGTCCTTGCGCAGCTGCGCGGCGGCGTCGCGCATGGCGAGGGTCTTGAACGTGCGGTCGTACGGCGCCTGGTCCACCGGGTAGCGCTGCACGCCGATGCGCCGCTCCACCTCGTCGTAGTGCGGGTCCAGGTCGGCGCGGCTCAGGGGCCACTCCCACACGTTTCCGTCGTGGTCTACCTCGCGGAACCACTCCGCGTCCTTGCGCAGCAGCACGTTGGCGTAGATCAGCGACCCGCCGCCCAGCCCGGCGGAGATCAGCGAGTCGATGTGGTCGAACGACCACACGTTGAACAGGCCGTGCAGCCCCGCGGAGGGGTCCCAGAAGTTGTCCTTCATCCCCGCCGGGTCGCGGGGAAAGGAGCCGGGGGGATACGGCTTGCCGCGCTCCAGCAGGCACACCTTCATCCCCGCCTCGGCCAGGCGGAACGCCATCACCGACCCGCCGAAGCCGGAACCGACGATGACCGCGTCGAAGTGCTCGTGGGTGCTCATCATCCTCCAGCCTTTCCGGGGGTTGAACGCCCGACGATCGGCATGTCGGGCATGGAGATGGTGCGGGCCGCCGCCGGCCGCGGGGCCGGGTCCACCCGCACGGGCGCCTCGATGAGCTCGGGGCTGGGCGGCTCGCTCCGCGGCACGAAGAACGGGGTGCCGGCCGGGGCGTTGGGGCGCAGCTTCCACTTCATGGGCTTGCGCACGCCCACGGGGTAGAGGGTCAGGTCGCCCCGCGGATCGATGTGCAGCCGCAGGAAGTTGCGGTAGCCGGACAGGTACTGGGCCGAGAACGCCTCGTTCAGGTTCACCCCCGGCAGCAGGAACAGGCCGAAGAGCACGCCGCCCAGGGCGCCGCCCAGCACCAGCATCCCGGCAACGTACCCGGCGGCGAACTGCCAGCTGTTCAGGATGGCCTCTCCGCCGGTGACGGAGACGGCCATCCACGCCAGCGCCCAGGTGAGTCCCACCGCGAGGGCGATGTGTGCCACCCCGTGCAGGAGCCCCAGCGCCTTGAGGGCCCGGGGCCGGCCGGCGTCCGGCGTGCAGAACGCCCACAATGAGCCCACGATGAGCACCATGAGCAGCACCACGAGGGGGCTGTAGCGGGCCGCCTGGAAGAGGCTCGCCGCCACCACGTCTATGTCCCGCGGAAAGTCCAGCGTGGAGATTCGATCGATGAAGCGGTCCGTCTTGCCGCCCTTCAGGCTGATGACGGCCGGGAGCTGCGAAGCCTGCAGCACCCACGCGAACAGCAGGTACAGCGAGGCCAGCAGGGTGGTGAACCAGCCGTTCCGCTTGGCCGCGCGCAGGGCGCCCAGGCGCATCCACAGGGACGCCTTGCGGCTGGGATACAACGCCTGCTCCGTGAACACCTCGCGGGTGCGCACGGCGTCCGCGGGGGCGGGGTTCTCCGGATCCCTGCGCACGCGCGAGGCGGCCAGCGTCATCTTCGCCGGCAGGCGGTCGGTGCCGTACAGGTAGGCGCCGCCGCCGCCGGCCGTGATCTTGTGCCGCCGCCCCGACGCGTCGGCGTAGCGGGCGTAGTGGTGCAGGTCGCCCGTAAGCGTCACGGCCAGGGTCACGCCGCGGTCCCCCAGCACCTTCTGCTCGAAGTAGGCAAGGTTGTCGAACGCCTCGGGCTCGTGCGGCACGTGCACCCAGGCCGGCTCCGGCGTGCAGAGAATTACCCGGTCGCCGGGCTTCATCTCGTTCTTTGCCAGGGCCATGAAGTAGTCCAGCTGCGGCTTGTCGATGTCGGAGTGCAGCTGCAGGTCGGTGCCCAGCAGCCACCACCCGTGCGGCAGCCGCAGGGCGAAGTAGCTGCGCGTCTGCTTGGTGCGCCAGCCGCCGATCCACCGCTTCTGGCAGAACTGCCGCATGAAGCTGGTGAGCCCGTCGTACCAGTCGTGGTTGCCGGGCAGGGCGAACAGGTCGTGGTGGTCGTCGTCGGGCCGGCAGGGGAGCGCGGCCTCGTACGGGCCCTCCATGCGGTCGGCGTACTCCTCGCGCGAGGCGGTGGGGTACACCTGGTCGCCGCCCATCACCAGCACGCGGCCGCGGGGCAGGTCGTGCGTTGTTCCGTCCGGCCCGGCCAGCCGCAGCCGGGCCTGCGCCAGCAGCCACGCCACCGTGTAGGTGGAGTGGAAGCCGTCGCCCAGGTCCGCCACGTAGTCGATCCAGATCTCGTCCTGCGCCGTGTAGTCGCAGGGCTCGATCTCGCGCGAGAGGGCCGCCTGCATCTCGCGCTGGTCGGCGTAGGCGCCGAACACGTCGCTGAGCACGGCGCGCACGGCGGTGCCGGTCAGCTGGGCCGGGTCCAGCCAGCGCACCATGGGCCGCGGCGTGAAGCGCAGCTCCTGGTCGTTGGCCGGGCCCCCGCCGCTCCAGGGGCCGCTCAGCACGTGCTCGTTCGCGGCCGGCGGGGCCGCGGGGTCCAGGGTCTCGCCCATGGTCTCGCCCTTCGGTGTACGCGTCATCCGTTTCTCCTCACCCGATCCCGTACGTGTCCCACAGCTCGCCGGAAAAGAACTTTCCGAAGCGGGCGATGGCCGCGGCCCGCTCGCCCAGCCCGTCCGCGCCCGTGACGTGGATCCCCTTGAGCACGGTGGCGAAGTCGCCCGCGCCCAGCGTGAGCACGCCGGCGCCCACCACCTCGCCCGTGGCGTCGGTGCCGCGGTGCAGCCTGGTGAACAGCGTCGTCGTGTCGGACCACATGTCCAGGCCGCGGTCGTCCTTCACGCGCTTGACCCCGGCGAGGTAGTACGATTCGCCGCCGTGCTGAAAGGGGAGCTCGTAGACCATCAGCTTGGTGTCGGCGCCGCCGGGCTTGAACAGGTTGAACACGCCCTGCCCCGTGGGGATGCCGGTGCCCCACGACGCGAAGTCGATGGAGCCCACCAGCGTGCCGGTGTGGTCGCGATCGGCCAGGAACGCGTCCAAGTCGGGCACGCTCACGGTGGCGTGCATGGCCAGCTGCGTCCCCTCGCGCGCGCCGCGGGCGCGGCCGGCCTCGGGGTCCGTCTCGCCCAGCGCGAAGCCGCCCTTCATCACTTCGCTGAACTGGATTCCGGGACTGGTGGTAGTGGACATCTGCGTGACCTCGGGAGTGAGGGGAAGCCCGTGGGGGCTCATGGTGGCCAGGTAGCGCACGGCGTCGGCGTGGCCCATGGCGACCAGCGTGGCCGCGGTGATGCGGCCCAGAAAGAAGTCGGGGTCCAGCGGCAGGGGGTACTCCGGGCGCACCACGTGCAGCCGCACCGGCCGGGTCAGCCCGTGCGGCCGCTCGCCGGCGCGGATGCGCGCGTTGAGCTCGTCGATCTGCCGCAGCTCGTCGAAGAGCGCCCCGTTGGCGCTCATCTCCATCATGTGGATGTACTGGTTGAAGGCGCCCGGCAGGTACCGCGCGTGGTTGCCGATGCACCACACCAGCCACAGCTCCTCCGCCCCGCGCCGCACCGCCTCCAGCAGGTTGGCGTCCTTGATCCACATGGCGTCGGTGTAGGTCGCGCCGTCCTTCTGCACCGCGGGCATGAAGATGGGGATGGAGATGGCCGCCACGAGCAGGTCCATGTCCACGCGATCGTGCGTCCACGCCTCCACCGTCTTGCGGGTGTAGTTGCAGACGTTGAAGGTCCCCTCGATCCCCGTGGCGGCGTTCATCCGCGCGACGTCGATGCCCAGGTGCGGATACACGTGCCGGCGGATGCCGTCCGCGGTGCCCAGCGCCTGCGCGTGCAGGGGGTCGGCGTATTCCTTGAGCGGCATGAACGAGGCGAACTTCTTCACGTCCAGCGACGTCCATCGCGCGCACGCTTCCGCCGGCGACAGGCCGGAGAGGAGCATGGCGGTGTTCATGGTGCCGCCGGAGGTGCCGTCCACGTGGTGAAAGCGCAGCCCCGCGTCCGCCAGCGCCCGCACCACCCCCGCCTGGTACGCCACCCGCATCCCACCCCCGGCCAGCACCAGCGCGCGGCGGGGTCCTCCATTGGTTGCTGCGATCGGCGGAACGTGCGGCTCGCTCATCGGCGTGCGGGGCGGGGACGGGGTGGATGGAGCGGCGGCCGGACTTCGATGGTGACTTCGGTCGATGGACTTCGGTCGATGGACTTCTGTCGATGGACTTCGGCGGATGGACTTCGGCGCATCGTCCGGCGATCGGCCCGGCGGCAGGTGCGGCGACGTATGCGCGGCAGGTGGATTCGTCCGGCGGTATCAGCGGATGGTGCCGGACATCGTCGCCAGGGGCCGCGCCGTGCGGATCGAGAATCCCTCGTCCGGCGCGGGTGTAATCGTGCGGCGCTCCCTCTCCGCTCGCGTTGGCCATCCGGGGCTCCGGCGCAGACACGCTTTTACTGATCGCGATCAGGTGGATGATGTGCCACGGCAGGCATCCGCCTCCGACGCCGCGATTGTGCCTCTTCGAAAAAACGCTAGGAAAGCAAAAGTGACCTGAGTACAACCCCTCCCCCAAACTGCGGGGGAGGGGTCGCCGCGAGCCGCGAGGAACGAGCGGCGAAGACGGCGGGGGAGAGGGCCTCCCCGTCGCAGACGGGGCCTGCTTCCCGCAACCTTGAGGAACAGCCAAGCTGATTTTGCCATCCTGGGTTTTTTGGAAGG
>DASQZE010000086.1:0-7614 GCA_035638875.1 Longimicrobium sp. | reverse complement strand
CGCCGCGTCCGCTGGCTGCCGCCGCGCCCGATGCGGCCGCCCCGTCCGTGCTGGCCGCCGTGCCCGGCGATGCCGCGCCGCATGGGCCGGCCGTCGCCCTTGATGCTTCCGCTCCGCGCCTGCAGGTGGTCGCGGCCGATGCTTCCGTACCTTCTGCACAACCCTGAACGGCCAGCCGTCGATGCGTACCCATCCCACGGACCCGCGCCTGTACCTGGTGGAGCTCACCGACTTTCGGGCGGACCCGCTCCCCCCGCAGGTCGCCGAGCACCTGGAGCCGCTCCGCACCATCGTCCACTGGGCGATGGACTACCTGTGCAACCCGCACCCGGAGCTGGGGCGCCGGGGGGCCGTGTGCCCCTTCACCACCCCCTCCATCCGGCGCAACCTGTTCTACCTCACCGTCATGCCCGGCGCGGACCTGCGCCAGCAGGACGTGGTGGAGATGGTGCGGACCTACCGCGACTGGTTCCTGGAGATGGAGCCGCACGACCAGCGGACGGCCCAGTACAAGACCATCACCATCCTCTTTCCGGACATCCCGAAAGAGGCGTGGATCTCCCTCATCGATGCCACGCACGAGGAGCTCAAGGCGGAGTACGTGCCGTACGGCATCATGCTGGGCGAGTTCCACCCGGGACCGCCGGACAAGGCCGCCCTGCGCAACCCGGACTTCCGTCCCCTCAAGAGCCCGGTGCCCCTGCTGGGCATTCGCCACATGGTGCCCACCGACTTCGCGTTCCTGCGCGACCGGCGGGACTTCATGTCGGCGTACCTGGCGCGGCACGGAGAAAAGATCGACGCCCTGCCGGGCACCATGTCCGCGGAGGTGCGCCAGGTGGCCGCCGACTTCGGCCTGGAGCTGCCCGGCGCGCCCCAGACTGCCCCCGAGGACGAATCCGCCCTCACCACCCTCGGCGCGTGAGCGCGCCGCCGACAGGAGACGCAGCGATGTTCCCCACCCGCATGCCCCGCAGGTACCCGGCCCTGGCCGCCCTCGCGGCCAGCTTGGCCGCCACGGCGCTGGGGGCGCAGACGCCCGCCGCCCCCGCCGCGGCACCCCCGGCACGCCCGGCGCTTCCCCCGTCGCGCACCTTTACCGCGATGGCCGCGGAAGACGGGATGAAGATCGACGCGCGCCTGGACGAGGCGGCGTGGGCCACGGCTACGCCCATCGACATCCCGTACGAGTACTTTCCGGGCGACAACACCCCCGCCCCGGTGCAGACGGACTGCCGCATCACGTACAACACGTCGGCGCTGTACGTGGGGTGCACGGCGCTGGACGCCAACGCGGGCGCCATCCGGGCCAACCTCACCGACCGCGACGCCGCCCTGCAGGACGACCACATCATCCTGATCGTGGACCCGTTCAACGACCAGCGGCGCGCGTTCCAGTTCCGGGTGAACCCGCTGGGCGTGCAGATGGACGCCACCTACAGCGAGCTGCAGAAGGCCGAGGACTTTTCGTGGGACGCCATCTGGGGTTCCGCGGGGCGCCTGACGCCCGAGGGGTACGTGGTGGAGTTCGCCATCCCCTTCAGCTCCCTGCGCTTTCCGGCCAGCAGCTCCGTGCAGACGTGGGGGCTCATCCTGCAGCGCAGCTATCCGCGCAGCGTGTTCCAGCGCTTCCGGTCGCACCCCACCAACCGCAACGAGGCGTGCCTGCTGTGCCAGAGCGACAAGCTCACGGGGCTGCAGGGCATCCGTCCCCGGCGCGACGTGGAGCTCACGCCCACGCTGACCACCCGCCGCTCGGACCTGCGCACCGACTTTCCCACGGGCAAGCTGGAGAGCGGTGACGTGGACCCGGAGTTCGGCCTCTCGGGGCGCTGGGGCATCACCCCCAACGTCACCCTGAACGCCACGTACAACCCGGACTTCTCGCAGGTAGAGGCCGACGTGGCCCAGCTGGCGGTGAACGAGCGCTTCGCCTTGCAGTACCCGGAGAAGCGGCCGTTCTTCCTGGAGGGCGCCGACTTCTTCCAGACGCCCACGCGCGTGGTGTTCACCCGCTCCATCGTGGAGCCGCTGGCGGGCGCCAAGATCTCGGGCAAGGAGGGCGACAACGCGTTCGGCGCCTTCTTTACCCGCGACCGCAGCACGTCGCTGCTCTTTCCCAGCAACCAGTTCACGGCGTCGGCGCTGCTGCCGGAAGACGTGAGCACGGCCGTGCTGCGCTACCGCCGCGACGTGGGCGGGCGGGGCGCCGTGGGCGTGGTGTACACGGGCCGCCAGGGCGACGAGTACCAGAACCACGTGGGCGGGCTGGACGGCTTCTTCCAGCTGAGCCCCACCAAGTACCTGCGCTTTCAGGCCAGCCGCTCGCAGACGGAGTACCCGGACACGGTCTCCACGCTGTACGCGCAGCCCGAGGGCGGGTTCGGCGGCAACAACTTCTACGCGCAGCTCACGCACGCCAGCCGCAACTGGTTCGCCAGCGTCGACCTGCAGGAAGTGGGCAAGAACTATCGCGCCGACGCGGGCTTCATCACCCGCAGCGACCTGCGCGGCGGCGTGCTGCAGGTGCAGCGCACCCTGTGGGGCCGCCCCGACCTGTGGTACCGCCGCATTGCCCTGTTCGGCTACGCGGAGCGCTTCCAGGACCACGACGGGCGCATGACGGACCTGGGCTTCGCCTTCGTGCCCAGCTACGACGGCCCCCTGCAGACGTTCGTGGCCATGGGCATGGGCTACAACAAGAAGTTCTTCCGCGGCAACACGTACGAGCTGTTCGACGTGCGTCCCACGTTTCAGATCCGTCCCACGCAGCGCCTGTCGTTCACGCTGCAGGGCCGGTTCGGCGAGGACATCGACGTCAACAACAACCGCAAGGCCAACATCTTCCAGCTGGCGCCGGGCGTGGACCTGCGCCTGGGCCGCCGGCTGAGCCTGGGGGTGAGCCACACGCTGCGCCGCCTGGAGACGCAGGACGACCATCCCACGCAGCCCAGCGAGCGCATCCTCAACGTGGGGCTGTCGCAGGCGCGCGCGCTGTACCACTTCAACGTGCGCACCTTTGTCCGCGCCATCGTGCAGTACCAGGACGTGGACTTTACGCCCACCCTGTTCTCGGTGCCGGTGCCGGCGGAGCAGCGCACCCTGTTCGCGCAGCTGATGTTCGCCTACAAGGTGAACCCGCAGACGGTGGTGTTCGCGGGCTACACGGACGACCGCCTGGGCATCGAGACCATCGACCTCACGCCCACGGGGCGCACGTTCTTCCTCAAGCTGGGCTACAACTGGCAGCCGTGAGGGAAGTGCGTTAGTGCGTGAGTGCGGTAGGATACGACGACGGTAGGATACGACGAGAGGGCCCGCCACGGTGGCGGGCCCTCTCGCGTTCCAGGCGGACGCGGGGATTCCGGGGCAGATTCACCGGACTGGCTCGAACCCCCGTTCGCCCGGCGGTCGCCGCGGGGGGGAGAAGCTGTCGCTTTGCCCCGCGTCCATCCGCGACAGAAACCCGCATCAACGCTCCGGAACAATGTTCCGACCGTCACGCGCGGGATCGCGGTGAGGATGGTTTGCGCATGCGCTCCGTCAGCACGATCGCGCTGTCGTGAGCACCGGGGAGCAGCAGCACCCGTTTGGAAATCCGGAGGCCGCCTCCCGGTTGTCCGCTTCTTTTGGGCTGTAGAGCGTGAGCATTGACATCCGATGGCGGAAATGGAACATTTGGATTGGCGCCGGGTCACACCTGTCGCGAGTCATAAAGCAGAACCCCGCCCGGGGAAGCCTGTTCGCCACGACGGCAGGTCCATCCCTTCGGCCGTGCACCTCGTCCGCTCCCCCGACGTCTTCTCCCCACCCATTTTCTGGAGCACGTGATGAAGCACACCAAGCTGAACCTCAACGACCTCGCCGTAGACTCGTTCGAGACGCTTTCGGGCTCGCCCGCGTTGAGGGGCACGGTGATGGGCCACAACCCCAGCCTGTCCTGCCCCGGCGAGGAGGGCTGCGCCGTCAGCCACTACAACTGCACCCAGAACACCCACTATTTCCAGAACACGTGCGGAAACCAGATGACCTGCCACAACCACTCCTGCCAGATGACGGGATCGCTCTGCAACTGCAACTACACGGAGGGGGTATGCACGATGGGCGTGCAGGACACGTGTGAAAGGGCCAACCCGCCCTGTATCGGATAAGCTGAAGTAGCCTGGACGATCAGCGGCTGCCGTACGCCCGGGGGAGCGGACCGGCAGCCGCTGATCGTTTTTCGTCCACCCCGTGCGTCCCCAGGAAATCTCTTGCGCGAACAGTTCGTCCAGGCGGCGGCGCAGATCGGCGAGCGCCTGGTGCGGGACGCGGTCCCCGCACCGCACGGGTGCACCTGGCGCCTTCCGCGGTCGGGCGGCACGGAGTCCGGTACGGAGCCGGCGACGGAGCTCGCCAGCGGAAAGCTGTACGACGGCACGGCGGGCATTGCCCTCTTTCTAGCCGAGCTGTACGGCGTCCGCGGATCGCCGGACGTCGCGCGCACGGCCCGGAGGGCGCTGGACTTCGCGCTGGACTTCGCGGCCACGCTCCCGGACACCAGCTTTGGCCTGCACGCCGGCCGCGTGGGGATCGCCTACGCGGCCGTGCGGGCGGGGCTCCGCTTGGGCGCCGACCTGCGGGAGCCGGCCGAGGCCGTGCTTCGCCCGCTGCTGGGGAACGAGGGCCGCGACGGCGGCCTGGACGTGATCTCCGGGGCCGCCGGCGCGATCCCGGCCCTGCTCTGGCTCTCGGACCACGTCGACCCGGCCCTGGCACTGGGCATGGCACGGCGGCTGGGCGCGCACCTGTGCGCCCTGGCCAAACGGCACCCCGGCGGCTGGTGCTGGGGCGCCTCGCCCGCCTCCAGCCGCGCCCCCTGCGGGTTCAGCCACGGTGCGTCGGGGATGGCCCATGCCCTCCTGGAGCTGTACCACGCGACGGGCGAGGGTGCGTGGCGGTACGCCGCCGAGCAGGCGATGCTGTACGAACGCGGCTTCCTTTCCCCAGAACGCGGCAACTGGCCCGATTTCCGCCACCCGGGCGTCGGTGAGCCCATGGCGGAGGGGCGGCTGCCCGAGCTGCGCGAGCGGCTGCGGGCCGGCGAGACGCTGGGCCCGCGGCCGCCCCGGTACCCGTGCTTCTGGTGCCACGGCGCACCCGGGATCGGGCTGGCCCGGCTGCGGGCGTACCAGGTGCTCGGCGGGCCGGGATACCTGCGGGAGGCGCTGATCGCCGTCCACACGGCCACGGCCTCGCTCGACGACGCGGGCGCCAACTACTCGCTTTGCCACGGCGCGGGGGGAAACAGCGAGACGTTGATGATGGCCGCGCGGGTGCTGGGCGACGACGCCCTGGCCGAGCCTGCCGTGCGGTGCGCCCTTCGCGGCATCGCCCGCTACGACGGCGCGCGGGAGCCCTGGCCGTGCGGCACGCAGGACGGCACGGCCGATCCCGGACTGCTCTTGGGAGAGGCGGGGATCGGGTTGTTCCTCCTGCGGCTGGCGGACCCCGGGATCCCGTCGGTGCTCCTCGTCTCCCCGGCGCGCGGGCCCGGCGCCAGGGGCGGGAGCGGAGATGGCGACGGGTACCGGATGGCCCGGGTGCGCGCCGTCGAGGAGTACTTCGGGGATACGCTTGACCGGCTGGCCGCGCTGGGCTGCGGCCGCGAGGCGCTGGTACCGCTGGAACCCGCGGATGATGCGCCGGCCGTATCCGACGTGACGGCGGCGTACACGGCCATTCGCGACCGGGTGGAGGGCGAACGGGATCCCGCCCGGCGGCGCCTGATGCAGGAGGCGTTTCTGCTCGACCGGACGCGCTACGAGCTGCTGGCTTCCATCGAGGACCTGGCGGTGGAGTACGCGGAGTCGCTCGCCCGGAGCACGCCGCAGGAGGTGGATTGGGACACCAGCCGGTTTGGGCTCGGGCCGCGCACACGCATTGCCGAGACGAGCGAAGCCGTGTACTTGGTCCACCGCTCCGGCGCGGACGTGGCCACGGCGGAACTGGCTCCGCTCGCCGCTGCCATCCTCCGCAACCTGTCTGCTCCTGCCGGGCTGGACGAGGTCACCGCCGCCGTGCACGTGGCCGGCGCCGACGCCGAGATACAGGAGCGTGTGAGAGCATCCGTGCGGGAGCAGCTGCTCAGGGCGTACCACGCCGGGCTGATCGAAGAGATCCGCGCTCCGGTCCCGGGCCCTGAATGACCGCGTGCGGCGCCGATGCAGTCTGGCCGGTCCTCCAGGCCCGGGTGCCGGGCATCCCATGCGGGCCCGAAGCGACCGTGGATCGGCGACGGGGCCGCCCGGGACGGCGCCGTCTTCTTCCGGCAGAGTTCACACAGAGCAGCAGGGGGCAGACGAATCGGCCCGATCAAGCGGGACGGGAGTTCCGAGCAGACAGCCGGCTCCCGGCCGAGCGAATGAATTCGCCGCAACGACTGCACGAAGTCCGCCTGCGCGGACTGCCGGATCTCCCACCGCTGACGATCTCCCGTGCCCGGCGGGGCAGGGAACGCGCCCCCGGCGAGCCCTTCGCGCCGCGCCCGTGCCCCGTGGAAGTATACACCCTCTCCCACGCAGTTTGTGGGAGAGGGTGGACGAGCCTAAGCGAGGCCGGGTGAGGGCCCCTCGCGGCCCCGTACGGCCCCTCGCTCCGGCCCTTACGCCGTCCCGCGGTCCGCCGCCTCCCGGGCGCGCCGGGCGGCCTCTGCCGCAGCGTCGGCGACCTCCCTGGCATCCGCGTGCTCGGCCGCCCTGGCGCGCTTGGCGGACTTGCCCTCCGCCGCCCGGCTCGCCTTGCCGGAATTGCCGTCCCGGCTCCCCTTCCTGGGATCGCCCACCTCGTCCGTCATGCGCCGCGCGCCCTCGTCCGGCTCGATGCCGGAGCCCCGGTTCACGGCCCACTGCTGCGTGAACTCCGCGCCGAAGAGCACGATCATGGACGAGTAGTAGATCCACACCAGCACCAGGGCCAGCGACCCCGCCGCGCCAAAGGCCTCGCCGGGGTTGCTCTGGCCCAGGTAGAAGCCCAGGGCGAACTTGCCCAGGGTGAACAACAGCGCCGTCACCAGGGCCCCCACCATCACGTCGCGCCAGGCGATCTTCGCGTCCGGCAGCACCTTGAAGATGGTGGCGAACAAGCCCCCCACCACCACGAAGGTGATGACGTTCTCGAACACGAACAGGATGGCCGTCGACGCACCCGGAATCAGCTTACCCGCGAACCCGCCGATGGCCGACACGGCCGCGCTCAGGGCCAGCGACACCAGCAGCAGGAACGCGATCCCCACGATCATCCCCAGCGAAAGCAGGCGCTTGAAGACGAAGTTCTTCCACCCGCCCGCGTTGGGGTCCGGCTCCACCTCCCACGCCCGGTTCAGGGCGCCCTGCAGCTGCAGAAAGGCACCCGTGGCGCCCAGGATCAGCGCGCCCACGCCCAGCACGGCCTTGATGCCGCGCCCGCCCGGCCGCTCCGCCTGGTTGATGATGCTGCCGATCTCCTGCGCGCCCTGCGAGCCCATCAGGCTGCCCATCTGCGTCTGGATGGCCTCCTGCACGTCCGCCGGGTCCCACACGGCACCCGCAATCAGCAGCAGCAGGATGAGCAGGGGCGGCAGGGCGAACACCGTGT
>DASQZE010000085.1:0-19201 GCA_035638875.1 Longimicrobium sp. | reverse complement strand
CGAAGTCGTTCACGTTCCACCCGGAGCCGAATGCCACCTCCACCCGCCCGTCGGACAGGTTGTCCACCACGGCCCACTCTTCGGCAATGCGCAGCACGTCGTGCAGGGGCGAGATCAGGCTGCCGGCGCGGATGCGCAGGTTCCGGGTGACCATGGCCAGCGCCGCGCTGGTGAGCGCCGGGTTGGGAAAGATGCCGCCGAACTCGTGGAAGTGGCGCTCCGGCGTCCACACCGCGCTGAAACCGTGCTCGTCGGCGAACTTCGCGGCGTCGATCACCAGCCGGTACTGGGCGGAACCCACCCGGTCGGCCTGGCTGGAGAAGAACATGATGCCGAAATCCACGAGCGCCTTTCCTGCGGGGCATGACCGTGTGAAAACGATCCGTCCACCACGTGTCCCGTAACGAGTGCCTCCGGTGCGGCATTCGCGACGTGGCTCGTGGGGACGGCGAGCGGCCGGGGCGTGGGCCGATGGCGGGCGGAATCGAGCGCTCCCGATCGTCCCCGCACACGGCCGGGTCCCTCCGGCGAACCACACCTGCACACCGCGCGCGCATGGGCCGGCGACGTGCCGCATCGTGCGCTGCCCCAGGCGTTTTCCTGATCGGGTGTGCCCTACTATATAGTCCATCTCAATGAACGTCGGCAAGGGGTACCCAAACGGGGTACGCCCTCGCGCGCCGGGCCCGCGGCCGCCTCGTCCGCAAGGCCCTGTCCTGTGCCGGTACACCCTCCGTGAAGGTTGACTTTGCTGTGGATCGGCGGCAGCGGGTTACGGGCCGCGCATTGTCCGAATACGCGCTCGTCTCCGGCGTGACCCATCCACAAAAAGTGGCAATTAGATCGCATTCATAACGGATATTCGAGTTGATTTTGCGCTCCGCTTTCAAGATGGCCTCACGCGGAGGACACGGAGAACAGATTGAGAACTGCAACACTGCAACAGCAATTACACACTTGGGAACGGAGGAAACCGTGATTCACCGTTCGGTTCTCCGTTTCCCCTGCATAATCCCAATCCGTCGTCGTCTCCGCAGTTCTCCGCGTCCTCCGCGTCTTCGCGTGAGACACGCAGTAGAAGGATCTACTACGAATGGCACGGAGCCAGTCCATGCGCCGGCACCTCGCGGGGCACGAAAGATCCTCGGTCTGCGCCAACGTTCGTAGCTCAGCGGGGATCCAGCGGCGCCTCCCTCCGGAAATCGACTCCGCTCATCGCCTTCGGTATGACCGTCCGCGGCCGGGCCTTCTTTACATCCGCACGACGATCTTCCCCACGCTCCGCCGCGACTCCATGAGCCGGTGCGCCTCGGCCATCTGGTCGAAGGCGAAGGTCGCGCCCACCACCGGGCGGATGTCGTGCGCCGCCACGAACGCCATCAGCTCGCCCCACACCCGCGCCAGCCGCGGCGGGTCCGCCAGCAGGTAGCCCACGTGCGTCCCCATCAACCCGGCGGACGCGGGCGCCAGGGAGCGGATGTCCGCCTTCGGCAGGTCGCGCCAGGTGCGCAGCCAGGAAAGCGGGTTCCACCGCTGCAGCGCCAGGCTCGCGAAGCCCGCCACCACCACCCGCCCGAACGGCGCGAGCACCGGCCACACGGCGCGGAACACCTCGCCGCCGACCACCTCCAGCACCACGTCGAACCCGTCCGGGCCCGCGGCCTCCCGCAGGCGCGACGGAAAGCCGGCGGACCGGTAGTTCACGGCCGCCTCGGCGCCCAGTGCGCGGATCTGCGCGAGCTTCTCGTCGCTCCCGGCCATCCCGGTGGTGGAGCATCCGAAACGGGTGGCCACCAGCACGGCCGCCGTCCCGACGCCCCCGGCCGCGGCCGTCACGAGCACGCGGTCGGTGGGCCGCAGCCGCGCCATCTCCATCAGCGCCACCCACGCGGTCAGGTAGTTCACGGCGAAGGCGGCGTTCTCCTCGGTCGAGAAGCCCGCGACGGCGGGGAGCGCCTGCCGCTCCGGCACCACCACCCGCTCCGCGTACGCCCCGTGCTGCGCGCCGACGATCACCCGCTCGCCGATCGCCCGTCCCTCCACGCCGGCGCCGAGCGCGTCCAGGGTGCCCACGGCCTCCATCCCCGGCGTGTACGGCATCGGCGGCGCCCAGCCGTAGAGCCCCTTCCGGGACAGGATCTCGGCGTAGTTGATGCCGATCGCCTCCACCCGCACGCGCACCTCGCCCGGGCCGGGTACGGGATCGGGGACGTCGCGCACGCGCAGCACCTCGGGGCCGCCGTGCCGGTCCAGGACGATGGCCCTCATCGCGGTTCACCTCTGGTGGAAGCGGTGTCTGGCCCCAGCACCTGCCGCACCAGGCGGGGGACGTCGGCGGCGGGGAGCGGGGATGCGGTCATGAGCCGGCGGTAGAAGAAGGGCCCGGAAAGCGCCAGCGCCGCCAGCTCCGGGTCCAGGTGCGCGGGCAGCTCCCCCGCGTCCACGCCCTGGCGGATGACGGCCGTCAGCGCCGCGCGGCGGCGGTCGCTGTACCCGTGCAGGAACTCGGCGACCTCGGGATGGTGCTCCGCCGCCTCCACCAGGGCCGGGATGCACGCGGAGAACACGGAATCCGACAGCGCCCCCGCGAGGTGCTCCAGCAGCCGCTCGATCCGGGCGCGGGCCGGTCCCGCCGCGAATTCCGCGTCCGGCTGGCGGTTCAGCCCCTCCAGCGCATCGCGCAGCAGGGCGAGCTTCGTGGGCCAGTAGCGGTATACGGTGCTCTTGGCGACGCCCGCCGCCTCCGCGACCGCTTCCATGGTGAAGCTCGCGAAGCCGCGGCTCGCCAGCACGGACAGCGTCGCAGGGAGCACGGCGTCGCGGGTGCGCTGAATACGAGGATCCATGACGCCCAAGCTAAGCGGCGAAGGCGCACTTGTAAAACGGTACCGTATCATTTATGATGTAGAACGGTGCCGTATCACAAGTCTTGGAAGGAGGAGGATCGCATGGTGGCCATCCGCTACATCGTCGATGACGTGGAGCGCGCGATCGGGTTCTACCGCGATCTCCTGGGGTTCGCGGTGGAGATGCATCCCGCGCCGGGATTCGCGGCCCTGTCGCGCGGCGGCCTGCGGCTCTACCTGAACGCGCCCGGCGCCGGGGGAGCCGGACGGGCCGGGGGGATGCCCGAGCCCGGCGGCTGGAACCGGTTCCAGCTGGAGGTCGAGGACCTGGATGCGTCGATCGATGCGCTCCGCGACGCGGGGGCGAAGTTCCGCGGAGATCGGGTCGAGGGTCAGGGCGGCGCCCAGGCCCTCGTGGAGGATCCCGCCGGCAACGTCGTCGAGCTGTTCGAGCCCAGGACCGCCCGACGATGGCCCAGCCGGGGAGATGATGACGAGCCCGTCGCCAAATGAACTCGTATCAACCCGTGATCGAAGATTCTCGGGTTGATCGTGCATCCTGCCGACGATGGGCTCATACGGAGGGGATGGAGGACACGGAGGAGGCGACGGGAAACCGGTCCGACCTCCGTGACCCCTGTGACCTCCGTGTGAGACGCAGTGGAAAAATCCAGGTGCGGATTACACTGTGAAACGCGGTAGGGCTCGCCGGAGCGGAGAGGCATCTGCGACATTTCTGGTTGCAGGGCGGAGCGGACAGACCCATATTGCGCCAGTGTTCTCGAATTTCTAGCGCGCCATTCCGCTCCACGCAGTGCCCCCCGGGCGCCGTCCGGCCCGCGCCTTTGAAACCGTCGTAACGGAGGCCTCCCCGTGACCGAACCCCGTGTTCCCATCCCACCCCCGTTCCGACGTCTGCGGCACTTCCCGGGCGTGGCGGCCCTGTCCGTGGCGATCGCCGCCACCCTGGGCGCATGCACGCCCGCGCGTGCACCGGCGCCGCCGGCTCCCGTCCCGGCGACCGCTACGGCGGTACGGCTCGGGACGCCCGGCATGCCGCTGTTCGGGGATTCCCTACGCGAGCCCCTGGTAGTCCGTTCGGTGAACGGCGTGCTGAGCGCCACGCTGGACGTCTCGTTTGCCAACCTGCCCGTTACGCGGCGCGGTACCTTCAACCCGGACGGCACGGTCAAGGACACCATCGTCACGGACACGCTTCCCTTGCGTGCCTTTACCCTGGTGGCCACCACCGACCCCGCGTACCAGCCCAACGATCCGCGGTTCACGCCCCGCTTTCCCGGGCCCAGCTTTCGGGTGCGGCCGGGCGACCTTGTGCAGATCTGGCTCAAGAACAAGCTCCCCCCGCCCACCACCCGGGCGGATTCCAACACCGCGTGCATGACGTACGCTGCGACGGGCCCCGGCGCGACGAACCGGGACCGGTTCCAGGACTGCTTCCACGGCCCCAACTACACCAACATCCACTATCACGGGATGCACGTCACCCCCGACAGCACCTGGGCGGCGGTGGGCGACGACGTGCTGATGGTGATCGCGCCGGGCGACTCCATCCTGTACTCCTTTCGCATCCCCATGAACCAGTCCCCGGGGACGCACTGGTACCACCCGCACAAGCACGGCTCCGTGGCCATCCAGGTGGCCAACGGGATGGCGGGCGCCTTTATCGTGGAAGATCCCACCACGGGGCTGGACCGCTTCACGCAGCAGCACAACCTGCGCGAGCACCTGATCGGCTTTCAGCAGATCGACACCACGATCGGGCTGACGCAGACGAGCAACATCCTGGACAAGGCGCCGCCCGTGGTGAACGGGCAGAACTTCCCCACCATCTACATGGCGCCGGGCGAGGTGCAGCGCTGGCGCATCGTGAACGAGAACGTCACCCGCAACACCAAGACGCTGGAGTTCCGCTTCCAGGACCTTCCCGGCGAGGAGCCCGTGGTGGTGGAGGTGGCGCGCGACGGCGTGCAGTTCGCCCCCGTCAACCTGGCGGTGGACACGGATTCCGTGCTGCTGATGGGCGCGGGCAACCGGCTGGACGTGATCGTACAGGCCCCGCTGGACAGCGGGACGCACCTCTTCCGGGTGCGGCACACCCCCGGCGCGAGCGTGCGCACCCGCAGGGCGGTGATCCCGCTGCAGACCCGCGTGGCCCAGGACAACCCGCAGGTCAGCGACACCAGCGCGTACCTGCTGTTCCGCGTGGTGGTGGATCCCGCCTGGAAGGGGAGCAGCACGGGGCTGCCGGCGAGCACCGCCAACCTCGCGGCCTTCCTGGGGGCCAACCTTCCCGGCCCGCCCGCCTTTTTGGGCGGGGACCTTCCGCCGTCCAGCAACCCGGCGGTGATCGTGTTCACGGACACGGCGTCGCCCGGGGTCCAAACCGCCCCCGTCCAGTTCTTCCTGGGCAGCGAGCAGAACCCGTGGCAGCGGTTCAACGACGCGGTGGTCTTCGTTCCGTCCAGCGCCAGCGGCACGCCCATGCCCATGCTGCTGGACTCCACGCAGACGTGGCGAATCGTCAACCGCAGCGCGAACGGGATCAACCACCCGTTCCACATCCACATCAATCCCTTCCAGGTGGACTCGGTGTACGCCCCGGCGGGCACCGCGGACCCGTTCTACGCGCTGTACCAGGAGCTGAACGCGGCGTCCCGGCGAGGATCCCCCATCTGGCTGGACGTGCTCCCGCTCCCCTCGCCCACGCTGGTGCGCCCCGGCCAGGCGGTCCTGGACGCGGGAGGGAACGTGGCGAACCCCGGCTACGTCTTTATCACCCAGCGCTACGACGACTTCGAGGGATGCACCGACGGCAAGTGCGGCCCCCCGACCGGCTCGTTCGTGATGCACTGCCACATCCTGGGCCACGAGGAGCGGGGGATGATGCAGGTGCTTCAGGTGGTGGAGAAGCCCGGCGACCTTGCGCAGCCGGGCGGGCAGCACCGGCACTGATGGTCGATCCCTGACGACGCGCGCCTGGTGGCAATCGCCGCCGGGCGCACGCCGGGGAGAGGACACGCGAGGTCGCGGATCAACCAGGAGGACGCGGGGAACGAGTCGAGTTTCTCCGCGTCCTCCGTTGTTTCCGCGGTTCCCGGTTGGATGTCGGACATTCGCGTTGATCGTGCACGCGGCTTCGAGGGATGGCCTCACGGGGATGACACGGAGGAGGTAACGGGCGACCGATCCATCCTCCGTGACCGCCGTGGCCTCCGTGTGAGGCGCAGCAGCAATCCAGGGCGAATCTGCTGCGGATGTAGATCAGGATCGGCGGGGCGAGGATTTCTGCAACCATTTTGGTTGCAGGGCGGGACACCGCGACACATATTACGCCAGCGCAATCGCTTTTCCGGATCGCGCCGTGCTGCCCGCTGAAGTTGCCCGTCCCCCGGGCGCCGTCCGGCCCGCCTCCCGAAAAACCGCCGTCCTGGAGAGCCCCCGATGACCGAACCCCGTGGTTCCGCGCGACACCCATCCCGTCGCCGGCTGCGAGACCTGCTCGCCGTGGCCGTCGCGGCGGTGGCGGTCGCCATCGTGCTGGGCGGCCCAGGCGAGGTGCAGGGCGCGGCCGCCCGCGCGGCGCTCGCCCTGGCCGCGCCCCTGCCCGCCGACACCGACAACGTGGTGCCGCCCGCGCCGGCCGCGCCGCTCTCCTACGCCGATTCGCTGCGCGAGCCCCTGATGGTCCGGTCCGTCGGCGGGATCCTGACCGCCACGCTCGAGGTGGACATGGCCAGCCTGGCCGTCCCCGACAGCGCCGGGCAAAAGATGCTGGACCTGCGGGCGTTCCGGCTCGCCTCCACCACCGACCCCGCCTACCGCGGGGCCGATTCGCTGTTCACGCCCCGGTTCCCCGGCCCCACCTTCCGGGTGCAGCGCGGCGACCTGGTGAGGATCCTGCTGGTCAACAAGCTCCCCGAGCTGGGGCCGCAGGATTCCAACGACGCGTGTGAAAAAACGCCGCTGGCGCCCGGCAACATTCCGGACGTGTTCCAGTCCTGCTTCCACGGCCCCAACCTCACGAACATCCACTACCACGGGATGCACGTGACGCCGGACAGCACGTCCACCGTGGTGGGCGACGACGTGCTGATGGCCATCGCCCCGGGCACCCAGCTGCAGTATTCGTTTCGCGTCCCGCAGAACCAGTCGCCCGGGACGCACTGGTACCACCCGCACAAGCACGGCTCCGTGGCCCTGCAGGTGACCAACGGGATGGCCGGCGCGTTCATCGTGGAAGACAGCACCACCGGGGTGGATTCCATCGCCCTGCAGCACGGGATGATCGACCACGTGATCGCCGTGCAGCAGGTGGCGGAGAACACGGGCATGTACACCGGGCAGGGGCTGGACGGCTCGCCGCCCCTGGTGAACGGGCAGTACCAGCCCACGGTCTACATGGCGCCGGGCGAGGTGCAGCGGTGGCGCATCGTCAACGAGAACACCACCAAGACCAGCAAGACGTTCGACATCGGGTTCTACGACTATGCCGCCAAGGACGAGCCCGCCCTGTTCGACGTGGCCCGCGACGGCGTGCAGTTCGCCCCCGACAACTACGATTCGCGCACGCCCGACATCGGCCTGCACATGGCGCCGGGGCAGCGGCTGGACGTGTTCGTCCGCGCGCCCCTGGCCGCGGGCGAGCACCTCTTCCAGGTGAGCCACAACGGGGGGGCCGGCCGGGGGTCGCGCAACCCCTCGCTTCCCAACGACACGGACCTGGTGAACACCAACGCGTCACCCCGGGCCGACGCGCCGCCCGTGGTGGTGCTCAAGGTGGTGGTGGACCCCGCCCTGCGCGGCCGCAACACGTACCTGCCGCCCACCATCCCCCCGCAGCTGCCGTTCCTGAGCGGCGAGCTGGGCGCGGCGCGCGACACGGCGGTGGTGGTGTTCACGGACTCGCTGTTCCGGTCCCCCACCCAGTTCTACCTGGGCAGCCGGCTGAACCCGTTCCAGCGGTGGAACGACAACACCGTGTTCGTCCCGTCGAACGCCGCCGGGACGGCCATGCCCATGGTGCTGGGGGAGACGCAGACGTGGAAGGTGGTGAACGACAGCGAGAACGGGATCAACCACCCGTTCCACATCCACATCAACCCCTTCCAGGTGAACCGGATCGTCTACCCGCTGGGCACGAACGACCCGTTCTACCAGACGTACGAGCAGCTGAACGCCGCCGCCGCGCGCGGCACGCCCATCTGGCTGGACGTGCTTCCCCTGCCGCTGCCGCGCACCGACACCACGCTGGTGCCGCGGGACAGCGGCAAGGTCGACACCGTGCTCACGCGCGTGGAGGCGTACGCGATGATCACGCAGAAGTACGACCGGTTCGAGGGGTGCAAGGACGACCAGTGCGGGCTGCCGGTGGGCTACTTCGTGATGCACTGCCACATCCTGGGCCACGAGGAGCGGGGGATGATGCAGGTGCTGCAGGTGGTGGAGCCGGGCGAGCCGGTGTCGCCGCCGGAGGGCCACGTGGGTCCTCCCGGCCACAGCCACGGCGCGCGCCCCACGCCACCCCCCACGCCGGCTGCACGGCCCGCTCCGGGCACGCGCACCCCGGGAAGCGGACAGGGCCGCGGGCGCACTCCGCGGGGCCAGCACCAGCACTGACGGACCTGGCCTGACGAACGAGTGCCCGGCGGCCTGTTGCCGCCGGGCGCTCGTCGCGTTTTCCCGGCGGTTGTGATCCTGGGAGGGTGTTTCAGGATTCTACGTGGAGATCAACAACGCGCTTGATTTCCTGAGGGAGCGCACGCCGATAACTTCAACATACACAGTTCTTTGCGCGCGACCGAAGGATCTACTCCGCGCGGCCGAGGGGCGTGCCTCCCGCCGCTTTGATCGGCCCCGTCCACGAATCCGGCCCGGGTGCCAACCACGCACCATCCCGCCTCCATCCGACTCTCCGTCGCAGGCAGACTTCTACCGATCGCGATCAGGTGGATGATGTGCCAGGCCATACATCCGCCTCCGCAGCCACGATCCTGCCTCCTTCCAAAAAACGCGGATGGCCGTCCCCGCCCCGGCAGCAGACTCACGACCAAGGATCTCTGGCCCCTTGCCGCTCGCCGTCCGATTCGCACCCGGTCGTCACGATTGCAACCATCCCGTTTCGCCGGGCTTTTCGGCGGCCGTCCGTGCACGAGCGCTACGCCGCCGACGGCCGATGTGGACCGGGCGGATCGTGCGGGAGGCATCAGGCCCTTGGCGGACCGGTTGCTCCCGGCGAGGGGACGGCATCCGCGTTTTTCAAAAGCAGGATGATGGCCCCACGGCAGGGAGTCTGCCCAGGCACGGCATCCACCTGATCGCGATCCGTAAAAGGCGGCCCGTGCTGGAAGGCCGCTGCCGATTGTTCTGCCGCCGCCGTCTCGTCGCCCTTCGCGCCGACGGCACCATCGGCGACGCCGCCTTTCAGCGCGGGGAGGAGGAGCTCGACTGGGCGGAGATGGACCGGGGGCCGGCTGGTGGAGGCGGGGCAGCGGGAGGAGGGAGAGGGATAGCCGACCATATGCTCCGCCGACGCGGAGTCGTCGTTAGCCACCCTGTCGAATAGGAGGAATACATGCCAAGAGCGTTTCGCGTACAGCCGTTCTTGCTGACGTCAGGGCAACCGCTGTCACCAGCAAGGAATTCTTCAACCAACTCGACAACGTGGGCAAAGAAATCGAGGCTGAGTTCGAGAGATGTCGTCCAACCGGCAAACCGCGTCGTAAGGGCGCCATTTTTGTCTTCCCTGAAGAAGGTGACGCTCGACACTGGGTAGTGAAGTCGCCAGTCCGGCGGTTGTACGAGGTACAGGTTGAGGAGGTGGCAATCCTTCATATTGCGGATTGGGTCTGGCTGGAACTGGCACAGGCGGCCGCCAGGAACGGGCAGTCGGCTGAGCGAATCGCCCGGAGCTACTGGGCAGGTGAGCGAACTGAAGAAAAGCCGGTCATCGAATGGCTCGTAGAGTCCGCCACGGCGGTAAGAGAGCTCGAAGTAAGTGCCGCCGAGCGAGAGGAGTTCAGTCGATCTAGATTCGGCACGACACCAAGGGATATTGCTTCGGGATTTCATCTCGGAGGTCAGTAGCTCTGCTCCTGACGAATCACTGCAACGAATGCACTTATCGACACGCCTCACCCTGAAGACCCGCCGCGCATCTGCCTCCGCGAGAACGCGCGAAGCCCCGGCCGCACCTGCAGCCGGGGCTTCACGCATCTCCCTCACCCGCACGAGCGGACGGGCGCTACCGGAGCGCTTTGCCGGCCATCCGCAGCAGGTCGTTCAGGGCGTTGCCGTCGCCGTCCATGTCCAGCATGGAGCCCATCCCGGACTTCCCGCCGGCTCCACCCCCGGCCGCGCCGCCGAGCATCCCGCCCAGCACGCCGCCCAGGGCACCCCCCAGCCCACCGCCCGCCCCGCCCGCCGCGCCGCCCCCGGCCTGCTTGGCCAGGTAGCCCGTCACGAGCATGGCCAGCAGCGGCAGCATCTTCTTGAGCAGCTCCGGCGACAGGCCGGACTTGGTCGCGGCATCCTGCGCGACCGTGCGGCTCACGTCCTTGGAGCCGAAGATCTGCCCCAGGATGTTGTTGCCGGAATCCACCTTCGTGGGCTCCGGCCCCACCACGTTGTCCAGCAGCCCGCCGCCGCCCAGCTGGTTCAGCAGGCCGCCCAGCCCCGCCACGCCGGCCGGGCTGGCCTGCACCTGGTTCTTGAAGCCGCCCAGGATGGCGGGGAGCAGCGCCGCGGCGCCCTTGGCCGCATCCGCCTCGCTCACGCCCAGCTGCTGGGCCACGGCCTGGATTCCGCCCGCCTGGGCGAGAATGTCCGTGCTGTCGGGGGTCGCCATCAGTCCAGCAGGTTTTGCGGGACCTTGCCGCCGTTGGCGGCGATCCGGGCCATGACGGTCTTGTGCAGCCACATGTTCATCTTGGCCGAGTCGTCCATGAGCTCCGGCGGGCAGCCCAGCTCGGTCGCCAGCTCCTTGCGGGCCGCGTAGCTGTTGTCGATCTCCAGCAGCGACAGCAGGTCCACGATGGAATGCCGCCAGTTCACCTCGTGCCCCACCTTGGACGCGAGCTGCTCCATGTGCGCTTCCACGTCCACCACGCGCACGGCCGCGGGGGCAGCGCCGGGGGCGGGTGCCCGGGGGGCGGCGGGGGCGCCGGGCGCCGCCGTGCCCGCGGGCTTGTCCTTGTCGTTGTCGCCGATGCCTAGCTTGGAGAGGATGCTTCCGAAAATTCCCATGGAGCCCTGCCCTTTTGTTGATGAGGGACACCCCCGCCCCGGCCGGTTGCCGGGCCGCGGGGTCCGCCTGTATCCAACTTGTCTCGCAGCTTCGGCAGGGGCATGAACCGTACCGACCCGATCCGGATTATCCGGTGGAGATTGTCAGCCTCCGCTTACCAGGGTGCGAAAGACGAACCCGCTTTGTCGAACGAGGCGCGTGAGGTAGCTTTCGGCCGTGCCCCGACGAGCATCCATGCCCTGTGACGGGCGACTACGCGCCGCGTGCGGATCGGGATCGGCCCGCCGGCGGACGACCTGCACGACATCGAGATCGCCGTCGCGCAAATCCCCGTGCAGGGCGCCCGCGACTCCGCAACTTCGCGGCGGATGATTGATCGCTGACCGGCACATCGGCAGTCGCGGTGCGGAGTTCCGCACAATCCACGATTCAGGGAGACGTACGATGGAGATCAAGCAAAGCGGCTCGCAGCCGTCGGGAAAGGGTCCGGCGGACTGGTTCACCGGCACCGTACGGATCGATCCGCTGTTCGCGGCGAGCGCCCCGGCCCGTGCGGCTGGCAACGCGGTCACGTTCGAGCCCGGCGCGCGGACCGCGTGGCACACGCATCCGCTGGGGCAGACGCTGATCGTCATCGCCGGCTGCGGCTGGGCGCAGCGCGAGGGCGGCCCCGTCGAGGTCATCCGCCCCGGCGACGTCGTCGTCTTCGCGCCCGGCGAAAAGCACTGGCACGGCGCATCCACCACCACCGCGATGACCCACATCGCCATCCAGGAGGCGCTGGACGGCACGGCGGTTGACTGGATGGAGCACGTCAGCGACGAAGAGTACGGGTCCGGGCCGGACGCGCGCTGACGCACATCGAGAGAATCGACCGCATGGACCGGCGCGATTCCGGCGTGGAGGCGCGGCCGGTGCAGCCGATGCGCGCATCGACGCAAAGCATCGGCGGAACGACATCAACCGAGTGGAAGCTGGAACGATGGAACCATCCAACTCGCCCCGCCCGCGCGTGATCTGCCACATGATGTCGTCGCTCGACGGGCGCATCCTCACGGACGGATGGCCGATCTCCGGCGAGGGACGGCGGCAGTACGAGGTCGTGCACGAGGGCTACGCGCCCGATGCGTGGATCTGCGGCCGTGTGACCATGGAGGAGCACTTCGCGCAGGGCGTGCGCCCGGACGAGGAGGTCGCGCGCGAGCACCAGGGCGGGCCGCGCGAGGGCTTCCGCGCGCCGGGCGAGCACGACTCCTACGCCTTTGCCGTGGATTCCAGCGGACGCCTGGCGTGGGATACGAACGACATCGACGGCGACCACGTGGTCGCGGTGCTCTCCGAGCGCGTGTCCGACGAGTACCTGGCGTTCCTGCGCGGGCACGGCGTGTCGTACCTGCTGGCCGGCGCGCGCGACGTGGACCTGGCCGTGGCGCTGCGGAAGATCGCCGCGGCGTTCGGTGTGCGCACGCTCATGCTGGAGGGCGGCGGGCGCATCAACGGCGGGATGCTGCGCGCGGGATTGATCGACGAGGTGAGCGTGCTCGTGTCGCCGGTGGTGGACGGGCGCGTGGGCACCCCGGCGCTCTTCGACGTGGACGAGGATGCCACGCCGTACCGGCTCGCGCTCCATTCCGTGGAAAAGCGCGCGGACGACGTGCTGTGGCTGCGCTACCGCGTGGACCCGGCGGCCGCCCCGCCCGAATCCTGATCCCGGCAGCGGATCAGGCGCCGGACGAGCCGCTGCTCCGCCCGGCCCGTGCGGCGCCGACGGCATAGCAGAGCCCCAGGGCGAGGCAGACCAGCGAGGTGACGACCATGAACGTCATCCTGGCCCGCAGCTGGTTCGCGTACGGGTGGTCCATCACAAGGACGAGCGGGATTCCCAGGAAACCGCGCGCAAGGTAGATGGCGGCGATGGCCATGAGCGCCGGGCGCACCAGGGGCAGGCGGCGAATCACCCCCGCGCCGGAGAACGCATACAGCGCCCATGTGCCCAGGACGGCCGCAATCCCCGAGGTGACGACGGCTGGATAGGCCGAACCGCGGGCGGCCAGCCGCGCCATGGCCTCGCCGGCTCCAAAGAACCGGTACCAGTCCGGGCCGCCGAAAATCATCGCCACGTGCAGCAGTGACGCCGCGCCCGTGACCACCCCGCCGAACACGAGCAACCGTTCAGCGCGCTGCACGATGCCCGCTCTTGGCGATGGGTGGTGATGATCCGGCTTTCGGGGCATAGCGATTCCCATTGTCGATCCCAGATCGGATACGGAGTCTTGATTCCCGGGGGCGCGCCCGCGCAGATCTTGCCCGTGCGTGAACCCGTGGCACGAAGGTTCTGCCTCCATGGTAGAGAGCTGGCCGATGCGCCGGTTCCATGCGCGGCACGCGCCTCCCCCGCACCCTGAACCCGGCAGCAGACATCACGTGCAATCCTCCGGTGCTCCGCCCGCCATCATCCGCCCTGCCGTCCCCGCGGACCTCCCCGCCGTGGGCCGGCTGGGCGCGCTCCTGGTCCGGGGGCACCACGGGTTCGATCCGCAGCGCTTCATCCCCGCCACGAACGAAACCGAGCACGCGTACGCCGAGTTTCTCGGCGCGCAGCTCCGGGGGACGGACGTCGTCGTCCTGGTCGCGGAGCGGGACGGCGAGGTGCTGGGCTACGCCTACGCGGGCGTGGAGGACACCGACTACATGGCGCTTCGCGGTCCGGCGGGCCTGCTGTACGACATCGTGGTCGATCCGGCCCATCGCGCGCAAGGCGTGGGGCGGATGCTGCTGGATGCGACGATGGCCGCGCTCCGGGCCCGCGGCGCGCCCCGCTGCGTGCTCTCCACGGCGGAGCGGAACGAGGCCGCGCAGCGCCTGTTCGCCCGCGCCGGCTTCCGCCGCACGATGATCGAGATGACGCACGAGCTGGAGGGCGGCGGTCCCTGACGCGCATCAACTCATGCAGGATTACGACGAAAACGGCCCGGCACGAGACAGTCTCGTGCCGGGCCGTTTCATCACTCTCCCCTGCCCCTTGTACGGAATCCGGAAAAGCGGAGCTGATTTCCTGAGGGAGGCGCCTCCGGATCTCCATTGGGCAAACAATTTTAGCGCCGACCGAAGGATCTTGCCTGCCATGCAAGGAACCAGCGCATTGGCTGGCACCGTGCCGTGCGTGGTAGATCCTTCGGTCGCGCGCAAATACTTGTGCACATTCACGTTACCGGCGTGCGCTCCCTCAGGAAATCAACCGCATCTTCTATCCCCACAAGAATTTTGAACACCCTCAGAAAACGACGCCTCCTATCCGGCTCTGGCCCGGGATCTGGAATCAGCTCGCATCCTCCCCGGCGCTCCCGCCGCGCTTGGAGCGCGCGCATCATCACCTCCGTTTCCGGGCCGTGACGCTTTCGGACCTCGGACGCTCCCCCGTCGAGAGCGATTAGCATGCTTCCAATGCATGACCATCCCACGAACTATGCATTGGACGAATGGACTGATGCCGGACATATTCCGTGAGAGCATTGCCAGGGGGCATGCCCAGGTCCGTGCCACAGCCCGGGAGGGGCGCTTTGGAGACGAACGGCGAGGGGATCGGGACGGGAGCGCGGCTGGCGCCGGAAACGCTGGCGGTGCACACGTGGACGGGGCGGGGCCGGGCGCACCGCACGCTCAACGCGCCGCTGTACCAGACGTCGCAGTGGGAGGCCGCCAGCCTGGAAGAGCTGGCCGGGCTGTTCGCGCGGGACCCGGACCGCGGCTTCTACCTGCGATTCGGGCACCCGACCATCCGCCTGGCCGAGGAAAAGCTGTCGCTGCTGGAAGGCGCCGAGGACGCGCTGCTGTTCTCGTCCGGGATGGGCGCCATCAGCAGCGCGCTCTTCGCGGTTCTCCGCTCCGGCGACCACGTGGTGGCCCACCGCTCCATCTTTGGGCAGACCATCCTGCTGCTGGAGCACCTGGCGCAGGCGTTCGGCGTGCGCGTGGACTTCGTGGACGCGACGGACCTGGCGCAGGTGGAGGCCGCCATCACCCCCGCGACGCGCCTGCTGTACCTGGAGACGCCGTCCAACCCGGTGATCGACATCCTCGACATCCAGGCGCTCGCGGCCCTCGGCCACCGGAACGGCGCGCTCGTGTTCGTGGACTCCACCTTCGCCGGCCCCCTCATCCAGCGCCCGCTCGAGCTCGGTGCCGACCTTTCCATCCAGTCCGCGAGCAAGTCGCTGGCGGGCCACGCGGACCTGCTCGCGGGGGGCGTGTCCGGCGGCCGGGCCCTCGTCACGCAGATCCGCGACATGCGCGTCATGGGCGGCCCCAGCCTGGATCCGCACGCCTGCTGGCTGCTGCTGCGGGGGATGCAGACGCTTCCGCTGCGGGTGCGGGCGCAGTCCGAGACCGCGTTCGCGATCGCCCGCATGCTGGAGACGAGCCCCGAGCTGGAGACGATCCGGTACCCGTTTCTCGACTCGCATCCCGCCTGCGAAGTCGCGCGGCGGCAGATGAGCCTGGGCGGCGGGATGATCTCGTTCTCCCTGCGCGGCGGCATCGAGAGCACGCGGCGGTTCGTGGCCGCCCTGGAGTGGATCCCCATCGCCAGCAGCCTGGGAAGCGTCTACACCACGGTGGAAGTGCCCGAAGAGCTGGATTTTTCGGCGGATGAGCTCGGCGACCGCGTCGCATCCGTCGGCATGCCGGCCGGCCTGATCCGCCTTTCCGTGGGCGTCGAGGCCGCGATCGACATCGAGCGTGAGATCCGGCGCGGGCTCGATGCCGTCACGGCGGGGCCAGGCGTGGCATCGGACTCCCGCGCGCGGCTGCACCTGGCCGACGTTGCGTCATGATCCCGGACGTATTCCACCTCCAGATGGTGCAGGCCATCCACGAGGAAGGCACGCTGACGGGGGCCTCGCGCCGGCTGTACCTGTCGCAGCCCGCGCTCAGCCGGCAGCTGGACAAGCTGGAGCGGCGCATCGGCGCCACCCTCTTCCGCCGCCACCACGCGGGGATGAGCCTTACGCAGGAGGGCCGCCGGCTGCTGGAATCGGCCGAGCGCGTGCTGGGCGAGCTCGCGCGCGCCGAGCACGACGTGCGGGCGCTGGCCCGGGGCGACGCCGGGTCGCTGCGCCTGGCCACCGAGTGCTACATGTGCTACCACTGGCTCCCGTGGGTGGCGCGGGCGTTCGGCGCGCGCTTTCCCGGCGTGGAGCTGCAGCTTGCGCCCGAGGCCACGCGCGATCCGTACGGCGCCCTGGCTTCGTCCACGGTGGACATGGCGCTCGTGTACAGCGCCCCGCCCGCCCCAGCAGGCGTGGCGCGGACGGAGGTATTCCAGGACGAGCTGGTCGCGCTGGTGGCGAGCGGGCACGCCCTCGCCGGTGAGGCGCACCTGACGCCGCAGAGCCTGGCCGCCGAAACCCTGATCTGCCACTACGCCGAGCCGGACACCGGCGTGCTGGAGCGGGCGTTCCTGGCCCCCGCCGGGGTGCGGCCCCGGCGTACGATGGAGATGCACGTCACCCCGGCCGTAGTCGAGATGGCGCGGGCGGGCTACGGCGTGGCCGTGGTGCCCCGGTGGATCCTCGGCGGCCAGGGCTCGCTGGAGGGGCTGGTCGTGCTGCCGCTGGGCGAGGGCGGGCTGTGGCGCTCCTGGTACGCGGCCAGTGCCGCGTCGCGCGCCGACGAGCCCGTGCTCGGGTCCATGATCCAGGTGCTCCGCGAGGAGCTGGGCCGGGCGATGGGCGTGGATGGTGGACCCGCGAAGCGCCACATCCGGCTGGCGTGAGACGGCTTTTGAACATCCTACGTGGAGATCGAGACGCGATTGATTTCCTGAGGAGCGCACGCCGACAACCGCAACGTGCACAAGCCTTTGCGCGCGACCGAAGGATCTACTCCGCGCGACCGACGGGCGTGCCTCCCGCCGAATTGCCAGCCCTCGGTGATGCAGGCCAGATCCTTCGGTCGGCGCCATGGATCTAGCCGAGAGAAGGGTTTCGGCGGCGCCTCCCTCAGGAAATCAAACGCGGGTAGAGTTTCTCGAACACGCCAAGCCTCGCGGAAAACGGGTTTCGCGTTACGCCTCCCGCGAACCCCCACGACGGCTCTCCCACTCACCTGACATCGGACGAAAACCCCATGACCGCCTCGCTGGACGCAACCCTCGAAATCCTGGAGCGAACCCCGGCGGTCGTCGACGCCCTGCTCCGCGGCACCAGCCCGTCCTGGCACCGGCTGGACGAGGGCCCGGAGACGTGGAGCCCGATCGCCGTCGTTGGCCACCTGATCCACGCCGACGAGGCAAACTGGATGCCCCGCGCGCAGACGATCCTGGAGCACGGCGCGGATCGGCCGATCAACGCGTTCGACCGCTTCGGCCACCTCGCGCGGTTCGGTGACTGGCCGCTCGACGGCCTGCTGGACCGCTTCGCGGAGCTTCGCCGGACCCAGCTCCAGGTGCTGCGTGGCTGGCGTTTGGGAGACGAGCAGATGGCGCTCACGGGCCGCCACCCGGAGCTGGGAATCGTCACGCTCCGGCAGCTGCTCTCCACGTGGGCGGTGCACGACCTCGCCCACCTGGGCCAGATCACCCGCGTGATGGCCCGCGGCTACACCGAGGAGGTCGGCCCCTGGCGCCAGTACCTGTCCATCCTCGCGCGGTGAGGCGGAGGACTTCTGACCGCGGATGGCGTCACCCGCCCCGCGCGTCTCGCACGATGTTGCAAACGGCAAAGGCCCCGCAACGGAGAACGTTGCGGGGCCTTTGCCTGGACGGCGGTGCGTGGCGGCGCGCGGCGCTGGCGGATCCTGTGACGCCAGGCCCTGCTACTCCGCGCCGACGGCCTTCCACACTGCGGGGGCGCCGCCCTGCGCGAAGAGAGCGCGCGCGTTGTCCGACGGGCTGGCCTTGCACAGGCCCCACTGGAAGTGCGGCAGGTCTTTCATCTTCCAGTCTCCTCCCCACTTGCACTCGAACTTCAGAAAGCTCTGCGCCACGTCACGGAACCACGATTCCGGCCTGTCCCACCCGTTGCGGCGCGAGATCACGTCCACCGCCAGCCCGTAGCCGTGCCAGCTGTACAGGTTGCTGCGCGCATTGGTGACCGTTTGCACCGGAGGAATGACGATGCGGCCGCGCTGGTAGTACAGCGCCTGCAATTGCGGCGAGCGGTACGCCTCGTAGACGTACGCGTCCAGGCCGCGTGCCTGGCAGTCGGCGATGGCCTTCTGCACCGCGTCGCGAAAGCGGGGCGCGAGCTGCGCCAGGTCGCGGCTCACCGTGGCCCCTCCGCTGCTGGTTCCCGCGCTCATACGCTTCCCTCCTGGGGGTTGCCGGCCGCCCACTCGTGCGGCTGAAAGTCCGCGCCCGGATCGCCCGGATCGCCCGGGTCCGCGGGGGGCTGCACGTCGCCGCCCGGCTGGGGCCCGCCCGGGGCCGTGCTTCCCTGCGGCACCGCGTTGGAGCCCTGTGGCACGTTGGAATCCGGTGTCGGCCCGGGGGATGCACCGCCTCCTCCGCCGCCCGCCCCCCCGCCCTCGGGAGGCCCGCCGCCGCCCAGGTGCGGCGGCGGCGCGGCGTTCTTCGCCTGCCGGTCTTCCGACGACTCCTCGGGGCTCTTCTCGTGCGGCTTCACGGTCGAGCGGACCACCATCACCTTGTTGAGCAGGTCGAACCAGAACGGCGCGCCGAACGACACGGCGAACGCCGTCGCCAGCCATCCGCCCGATGCGCCCAGCAGGTCCGCGAACCACTTGCCCCAGGTCTCGTTGCGGCGCACGTCATGCCGTCCGATGGGCGAGACGCGGTAGGGCTCGCCCGTTGAGTCGCGCGCCCAGCCGATGGGAAGCCGCAGGCTGTCGATGCTCGCGCGGATCTGCTCCACGCTCCGCGGCTGCGTGACAAAGTCCGTCTGCTGCGAAACGGCCGCGGCCTGGGCAACCAGCGCATCGCGCGTGGGCTTGTCGCGGTAGAGGAACTGGGCGATGCCGAAGCTGTCTATGTTCAGCAGCACGGCGACCACGAGGCCGATCAGGAACAGCACCCGCTGCGTGCGGCGCTTGTACCAGCCCGACACGCGGTCCATGGAGCTGTCGAACCACGCCT